>NZ_JBFUJG010000462.1:0-502 GCF_056401495.1 Mucilaginibacter sp. P4_E8 | reverse complement strand
CTAATGCAGCAGGCACTTGTAAGCCATTTGATATGATATGTGCTTCAAGCCGGAGATGTAATACTATAAATTCAGTGTTAGCAAATCTAAGTTCTTGATTGCTTGTGATCAAATCCGAACCCTTGGATAATTTTTTAAATGCAGAATCCTTTTGAGCTTTAACAATATAACCATCTGCAACCCATTTTTGCAGAAATAGATATTTATTTACTTGATAAGTATGAGTATTCACATTAGCTGTATCCGTTACATCTAAGGGTCGTACCATGGAATATTTATTACTTTTCTTCCCTTGCTGATGATTACCAGTTTTAACTATAATATTATTATCAACAAGTTTCAATAAAATTGATGTTTACTTGATAAGTATGAGTATTCACATTAGCTGTATCCGTTACATCTAAGGGTCGTACCATGGAATATTTATTACTTTTCTTCCCTTGCTGATGATTACCAGTTTTAACTATAATATTATTATCAACAAGTTTCGATAAAATTGATG
>NZ_JBFUJG010000461.1:0-504 GCF_056401495.1 Mucilaginibacter sp. P4_E8 | reverse complement strand
TAGCAATAAAGTATAAATTTTTTTTTGAATCGTATTATAAATAATAAAAATTTATATTTGCAAAACATATTACTATGGCAATACGTTACTCGAAATTTCTTCCACTTGCTACTTTTATAAGTGATTTAATATTATTAAATATTGCTTTACAATGTGCTCATTCACTGGTATTTAAATACTACTCTTCTCAGATAGAATCTGCCAATTTTATACTATTAGTTAATTTGGTTTGGATTTCAATATCTACAGTAACAAAAAACTATATTATTTATCGACCGTTAGTACTAAGAGATAACCTTAACAGATTTTTGTCTTCCCTGCTTTATCATTTACTTGTTGTACTTGGTATTATTTATTTTTTCAGGCTTTATGAGGTTAGTCGGTGGGAGATGTTTTTTACTTATAGTTTATTCTTCTTTTTGATCATTATACAGCGGTCTGTTATCTTTTTTATACTTGATTTTATCAGGAAAAAAGGGTACAACAGAAGGCACGTGCTTGTTA
>NZ_JBFUJG010000460.1:0-506 GCF_056401495.1 Mucilaginibacter sp. P4_E8 | reverse complement strand
ATCTACCGCTGATTATTCAACTAAGTTAGTTGAGGTTGTTAAGAAAATAGAAAATAGTATTCTTCAATCCCATAGTGCTACACGTTTACTTTTTGGTGTTGAAACTGAAGGTTCATTAGGTGGTAATGGTGCTGAGTTAGAAATTCAATTTGAATTATTCAAACAGACTTGGGTTAAGCAAACCAGAAATGTAATTGAATCAGGATTAAATAGATTATTTTCTGATGCACAGTTACCCGTAATCGAATTTAAAGATAAATCTTCTTTGTTCTCAACAACACTGGAAACTACAACCAGAGAGAAAGTTTATACTATAAATGAGTTAAGAAAAATTGATGGTTTACAACCTTTACCAGATGGTGATAAATTGTTAACCCCTATTGCTTCAGGCAATACATTTAATATTCAACCCAACAGGTTTTCAAATGATGTTTCAACTATTGGTAAGGTATTAACTGATTCTGATTTTGAACTGGTGAAACATATTGGTTTAAAACGCTCTGAAT
>NZ_JBFUJG010000459.1:0-509 GCF_056401495.1 Mucilaginibacter sp. P4_E8 | reverse complement strand
TATGTAAATTAAAAACATGATATGTGAAAATCACCCATAATATGACGTATTTATATTAGTCTAATTGTTAAAAACCTGTATAATAATAATATCACATAAAAAACCCGGAGCATTTTACATGCTCCGGGCTATACATTATGATTATTAATTATTAATGATCATCCGAATCAAAGCGGGTTCTGGCATATCCACTGTAGGTAAATGTTACACCTGGAGAGTCGCTATACTGGGCTTTAAAATATATTGAATCGGTTTTCAATTTACTTCCAGGCGCGGTGGCCGCACCTTTTATGATTTTTCCATCAGTTATTGTAACCTTTACTCCAAAGTATAATTCGTCAGCTTTGGATACCGAAAAAGTTTTATTGGCTACATTAGCACGAATTTTTGCCTTAAGCCCATAATAACTTTGAGCATCATCTATCCAAGCGCTATCAGGTTTGTTAGAGGCTACGTTATAAATTGATATTTTGGAATAATCGGCGGTTTTACCGGTTCCATCATCAACC
>NZ_JBFUJG010000458.1:0-510 GCF_056401495.1 Mucilaginibacter sp. P4_E8 | reverse complement strand
CGTTTGGTTGTATCCTTTTCAAATGGAATTAAACGGTAAGTAAACCCTTCTTTATACAGGTAAGGTTGTAAACCAATAAGGTTATCATTCCCAATTGTAGTAGTAAAACAAATTGGTCTTTTCCAATGATTATGTGCCAGTATATCAAGCATGGCCAGGTTATCTTTAGTAACATAGTTGGAGGTAAATTTCCACTCCATGCTTTTGGTAAGCTTACTTTTTTGATCAGGTGTAACTACACCGTTCTTTACTACTTCATCAGGGTTTATGGTAATTTTAAAATTCTTGGTAGGCAGGTAATTACCATAATCGCCACTTTGGTATTGCACCTGTGCGGCCTTATCATCTGACGATATAAAATCAAATATTTCTTTCACCTCAACAGGGCCAGGTATTTTCCTGTCGCTGTAATATATCACATCCCGCACCCCTTCTTTATACTTATCATAAGGCATAGTAATGGGTAACGGAGCCGACTGATTCATTTTTCCCTGCATCTGACGTATATAC
>NZ_JBFUJG010000457.1:0-521 GCF_056401495.1 Mucilaginibacter sp. P4_E8 | reverse complement strand
GCCGTATGATTAGCTCCCAGGCCGCGTACCGACACTGTTTTTAATCCACCCACCCCACCATAATCTTTTAAAATAACGCCCGCAAAATTCCGGATCGCATCAGCCACGTTAAAAGCGCTATAACGTGCAAAATCAATGGCCGACACCTGTTGGGCGGGTGTAATGGTTTGTATTTGAGGAATAATGGATGATGAAACCGTTACTTCCTTTAACTTTTTGGTGGTATCTGTTTGGGCTGATGATTTGTTATGTGCTGTTACCTGCAATATAATAAGCATTATACCGCATTTATGTGCAGTTAATGAATACTTACAAAAGCAGCGTAAAATTTTCTTCATATTGTTATGCGCAAAACGCTTGGCATACGGTAAATAAAAGTTTTGAAATGAAAATACACTACATGAAGAGCATTCACATTCAAGCTTCAATCCCCGAAAGCCGTGAATAATTATAGTGCCTGGGCAGGTGTTCTGACTTACTCCCCATGTTGCCCCGTCTTCCCATCCGCCTCGGCGGAAAGT
>NZ_JBFUJG010000456.1:0-540 GCF_056401495.1 Mucilaginibacter sp. P4_E8 | reverse complement strand
GCTTCAGGATACCGGAGCATCGCTGATCCTCGGCGAGAGTGTCTACCAGGATCAGCTTTCGGAAGCGAGCCCGGATGCGCTGGTGGTAAGCCTGGACAGTTTATCGGAGCTGCTGTCGGTTTATCCGTCGGGGCCGGTGCCTGCTGAAGTTCGTTCGGAAGACCTGGCGTATGTGATCTATACTTCGGGTTCAACAGGGCGTCCGAAGGGGGTAATGATCGAACACGGGAGCGTGGTGAACCTGATGTATAACCAGCAGGCCCCGCTGAACCTTCATGCGGGTATCCGGGTATTCCAGTTTGCCAGCTTTAGCTTTGATGCGTCGTGTCATGAAATATTCTGCACGTTGCTTCACGGCGGCTGTCTTGTTCTTTCACCGAAATCGGTGTTACTGGACCTGCCCTCCCTGGGGAGGCTGCTTCAGTCAGAGTCGATCGAACTGGTGACCTTGCCGCCGAGCTACCAGGCGCTGCTGCTGGGTCAGGAGTTCAGTCTGAAGACGGTGGTATCCGCGGGAGAGGCGCTGAACAACGGGCAGCT
>NZ_JBFUJG010000455.1:0-542 GCF_056401495.1 Mucilaginibacter sp. P4_E8 | reverse complement strand
GGGGGAGAAACGCTGATATTCAAAGGTTCGTGGTTTATGACTAAAAACTCTAACGGCACATATAATACTGAAACTAAAGTTTATTATAGACATCCGTGGCTACAACAAGAGCCTTTATCTCCCTCAAAGTCTTAAATGGTAGTAATACAGGATTACTTTTTTCTGTGTTGCTGTAATGATTAAAGAAAGTCATTCTTGAATGGTTATAGGCACAAGAAACCATTTCAACTAATAAATCAATCTCTTTTTTAAAGAATATACTTTTATCAAAATCCAAGTATAGAATAGTTATGTCAGTGTAAACAGATAAGGATGTGAAGCGATAATTAGAGTCTTGCTTTATATCAAATCCAATTTTAAATGTATAGGTGTTTTGATAATGCCAATTGCTAACGCTTATAGATAATTGCGTTTCCCAAGTTTGGTTATTAAAATTAACAAGATGATGTTCATAATTTTCTGAATATACATTTGTTACAAGAATGTTTCCTGGAATTAAAGTGTCCATAGCTTAAGGGTTAGAACAACAAGGTAATTATTTC
>NZ_JBFUJG010000454.1:0-559 GCF_056401495.1 Mucilaginibacter sp. P4_E8 | reverse complement strand
ATTTACAGCAGTCCTGATTTGAATTACGGACAAATATTGGAACGGGTTGTTCGAAGAGATCGTATGGGTATTAGTGAGCTTGCAAGGCGACTAAATGTAAGCAGGCGAACCATTTATAACTGGTTTGAAATKGAAAAACTTAGTCTTGACGTCATTTGTAAAATTGGCTTTGTAATAGGGCATGATTTTTCAAATGAATTTCCCGAAGAGTTTGCTAAAACAAACAACGATACTATTGGTGATTCTCTTGCAGAAACACAAAATGCAGCAGAACAAACGCCTAATGCTATTTAMTATTGGATGGATAGGTATATAAAGTTGCTTGAAAAATTTAATGAGGTTTTGAGCCACGAGATAAAAGATCATGAAACCGTGAGTTAATAAATAGATTAACCAGCACCAAAATAATACTTGTATTTCTTAATCAACTATACCTAAACAAAGAAGGCGCCATATCATGATATGAGCGCCTTTTTTATTTAAATGAGGTTTTGATATAAAATAGGGCCCGTTGATCATTGATCAACGGGCCCTATAATTTTTAGCAAGTGAGATAGAT
>NZ_JBFUJG010000453.1:0-573 GCF_056401495.1 Mucilaginibacter sp. P4_E8 | reverse complement strand
TGGTCTTTATTGTAAGAGTCAAATAATGGGGGGTATGTCCTACAAAAAAAATATTTTTTTTAATTATATAAAGGCGAGCCAGGAAGATGGCGGCTGGTCTGATGGATTGGGGTACTGATGAGGTAATTAATAAGGCTTATTTCAGGAAGAGCAGCGTGATCAGGATCATCATGAGCTGGTTCATGCTCATTCTTAATTCATGAAGCGCACGCGTGATGTGGTTTCGAACCGTTTTGGTTGAAATAGCGAGTTTCTCCGCAATTTCTTTATGGGATAAAAGTTCATTACGACTCAGGTTGTAAACTTCCCTGCACTTTCCGGGCAGGGTGTCAACAACGGTTGAGATCTGAAACTGCAATTCCTGATATTCCAAACGGTCATACAGGGAAAGGTCGGCAACCGTTTCGATGATCTCATCCAGGATCGGTTCGTGATTTTTCGAGTTTCTTAGCCTGCGGAAAACTTCATACCGTACAGAAGCTGAAAGGTAAGCCTGCACAGACGATTTAATATCTAATTGTTCGCGGTTATTCCAGATTTTAATAAACAATTCTTGAACAATATCCTCACAGG
>NZ_JBFUJG010000452.1:0-599 GCF_056401495.1 Mucilaginibacter sp. P4_E8 | reverse complement strand
CAATTCAAGTGATGGTAATATACTTCTTAATTCTTCGCTATTAAGCTCACCTAAGCCACGCATATAATTCAAGGTCACAACCATTGTGCTGTGTCCCATAAGCTGCTGTACAATGCTTATATCCTTTGTGCGCTTATATATATCAACTGCTGCGGTATGCCTGAAAGAATATATTGTTTGGTCTGGCTGCAATACCCCTTCCTCAATCATATTGCCACGTAATCGTGTCCAGTTTAAACTAAAATAATACTCATTATAAGAGTTGTTTTTTAGGGAGAAAATATTTACATCAGGATTTTTAACTTCATTGAGCCTTTCCTTAATTGCATCCTGTACAAACTTGGGCACTCCTACTATTCTAACTCTCTTACTTTTATTCTCACTACCTGACAGAGAAATGGTTGAATAATCTTCATTAAAATGACTTTTTTTCAATAACCTAATTTCTTGATGTGGGCGTAACAAGCAACCATATGATATCAAAGTACACAAATACAAATCAGGGTTATTGGCTTTAAGATATTTCAATAAAGCCTTTAATTGTTCTTTAGTATATATTTTATGAAGTGAAGCTTTGAGTTTTATGCGTGGGGTTGATT
>NZ_JBFUJG010000451.1:0-601 GCF_056401495.1 Mucilaginibacter sp. P4_E8 | reverse complement strand
TATGAGCCTGCTGAGTTTGTTTAAGATCTTATTATACCGTTATACGGGTCAGGGTGATATCAGTGTAGGGAGTCCGATAGCAGGTCGCCAGCAGCAGGAGACGGAAGGGATGATCGGTTTTTTCATCAATACGCTGGTATTGCGGAGTGAGCTGAGCAGTGATATGAGTTACCGGGAGTTGCTGGGATCTGTACGTAAGACGACACTGGAGGCATATGAGCACCAGGAGATCCCGTTCGAGAAGATAGTAGAGATCCTGGGCGTGGAGCGTGACCTGAGCCGCAGTCCCTTATTCCAGGTAAAGTTCGCTTTACAGAATGCACCCGGCGGTGGAGCGCTTGACCTTGGGGCAGTAGTGCTGGAAGCGGAGGGCACCGGCTTGGTAAACGCACAGCTGGATATCAGTTTGGATATAATGGAATCATTAGGGGGTCTTCATCTGGGCCTGACGTATTGCAGGGATCTTTACCGTCCTGAAACGATGGAGCGCATGCTGGATCATTATGAGCGTTTGCTGAGAGCGGTAGTATCGGATAGCGAACAGCGCATCGGTGATATCGAGATCCTGAGCGAGCAGGAGCGTGAACAGTTATTATATGAG
>NZ_JBFUJG010000450.1:0-620 GCF_056401495.1 Mucilaginibacter sp. P4_E8 | reverse complement strand
GAATATACACCTTTATACAATTTAGTCAATTCTGTTTGGCTATAATAGTCTTTGCGGTTAATGGCGGTCATTTAGCTATGGTTGCTTCTCAAATAAGTTGTTCCAAATAAAGGTGCAATCATTGTTATTGTATCTGCACCTCCTGTTCTTTTTTTCCAAATATATTTTGTTTTATTGTTGCTGTCCCATGGGTATTTAAAACTGATGGTAATATGCTTTTTATTTGCCTCTGAATAATTAGTTTTATAATCTGTCACTTTCAACTCTTTTGGAATTATTCGTTTGGTTGACAAGTTAGCAGTATCAATATCCATTGAAGCAGTTACTTCTATAGTTATGAGGCTTCCGCTATTTTTAAATGATACTGTTGTTACATCCACTGGTGAACCATCACCGGATGGTGTATCAGGTTTATTATCCCCTGCTATATTCCCTGTAATATGTACAGGTTTTGGTTCATTATCCTTTTTACAAGATGTGAATAAAACAACAGCTAATGCTGCTATCAATAAGGTTTGGTTTAGTTTTTTCATAATTGATTTTTATTTATTTCAAGTTGTAAATTTAGACTTAAGATTACATAAACTCAAGTGCTTCAGTAAGTTATGTTACTTAAGTAC
>NZ_JBFUJG010000449.1:0-631 GCF_056401495.1 Mucilaginibacter sp. P4_E8 | reverse complement strand
ATGCTAATGATGGTAAAAACACCAGCGCCTTAAAAATCTGCTGTTTCATTTCCCGGCCCGGCCTGCCTAACCCCCTCAATAAAGAAGTATTACCGCTAACCAAAAGGTGAAACATTACCGAGACTGATAATATCTGTAATGGCGCTACCGTTTGCTGCCATTTAGCACCAAAAACACTAATAATAAAATGATTGCCCTCAACTACAAAGAAAATCATTACCGGAAAAACAAACAAACAGTTAAATAACACCACTTTGAGGTAATACTTTTTAAGCGAAACCATATCATTTTGATTTTTGCCATAAATTGGGTACATCACATTATTAATAACAGCCATTAACCTACCCCTAAAAGTATCTGTTAATACAAAAGCCAGGGTATATATACCCAAAGAAGTTGCACCTAAAAGTTTTCCGATCAGTAAATAATCAATATTATTATACAGGTAATTCAATATGTTTGAACCTGTTGTATAAACACCAAAGCCAAAAACTTCCTTAAAGGCTTGTTTATCCATTATAAAAGCAGGTTTCCAGCCGGTAGCCTTAAAAAATAGTGGCATCGCAAAAAACACATTACCCACCGAGTTAAAAACCAAAGCCCATACACCGGCTCCCTTTAAAGCCATGAT
>NZ_JBFUJG010000448.1:0-638 GCF_056401495.1 Mucilaginibacter sp. P4_E8 | reverse complement strand
ATGAAGGGTAAAAGGGTAGAGGTAAAAGGTAGCCAGATGTTTACAGTTAAATCTGTTGCAGATTCAAGTGTCAGAGGTGCTTATACCGATATTGGCGGRTTGGCCGCTAAAGATAAAAGGGGAGTTACCCTGATGATTTGGAATTATCATGATGATGACCTGCAAGGTGCAGATGTGCCTGTAAAAATAAACATCAATGATTTACCGGCTAAAACGGTAACATTTACCCAGTACCGCATTGATAAGCAGTACAGTAATTCATACGAAGCCTGGAAAAAAATGGGTTCGCCTCAAAACCCAACCGCAGCACAAATTCAGGAGCTGGAAAAAGCGGGACAATTACAAATGATAGGTAAGCCAGAAAAGATGCTGGTTAAATCGGGCGGGTTACAAACCGAAATAACATTGCCGCGCCAGGGTGTTTCTTTATTAAAGCTGGATTGGTAAAATAAGACATTTTTAGAATCCAGCTCCATCTGATTTAATACATGGGATACCTATGTCCTTTTGTTGGCCTTTGATAATACCTCTCCGTAACTGTCAAAGGTGTTGCCGGTAGAAAGAAATAATTCGTTATTCAGTTCAACTTTTAATGCGTCGGGAAGATGTACAGGAACAGATAACCTGTACATGAATAC
>NZ_JBFUJG010000447.1:0-641 GCF_056401495.1 Mucilaginibacter sp. P4_E8 | reverse complement strand
AAAACATCAAGTGAACATTAGCTTTTATTTCATGTTATTATTTTTGATTTAGGTGATTAATAATTAGTTTTAATTTTAAGTAATTGATTGTGTGATTATTGTGTATTATTGTTATAGATAATAGCAATAAGTAATCATATTTCCTTTAATTAGAAATTAACAACTATTTAAAAATGGATTTCTAATTGGTTGAGTAAGCAGCAAACGAATTGTGGGTTTAAGGTAACCTGAATTTTTCATTGTAAACAGCTTAAGGTAGATGTTATAAAATCGTCAATAGAACAAGAATTTTTTTAATTATTACTTGCGATGTTAGTTGTCTGATGATTTTTGTATTTGTAAATAATTGATTATATGGTATTTATTAATTATTTATGCTATTGCCTTAAATTATTGGATATATAGTTACACCTAATAATCTTAATTAATTATTGTTTGTTTATAAATTGGTTTAACCTGTAATTGGTTATATGGGTATAACTAAAAATTACAGTGATTTAAAATTAGACTTAATTGTTAGATTTAGAGTGTAGTCGATCTACTTAAACGTTTTCTGTTTAAAAATAATTGATTATTATATATAATATGTATGAAATAACTTGCCTGGCAGAGCAAAAAAAGGCTGTTAAACCATCATATGG
>NZ_JBFUJG010000446.1:0-649 GCF_056401495.1 Mucilaginibacter sp. P4_E8 | reverse complement strand
ATGTTATAGGTTGGGAGTTCACTTCTAAATCTAAAGGCCCTATGATTTATAAATTGGTTACTGCTGTTGAAAAGGGTGAATTACAGTTTTTAGAAGAAGTAAGTGATGAACTCAAAGTGTTTGAAATGAAATATAGCGACAAATCTAATGTTGTGAAATTTCAAGCCCAATCAGGTTTTCACGATGATGCTGTTGCAGCATTGGGTATGGCGAACTTACATTTACAGAGAGTTGTACCTAATAATAACTTTATGGCCGGGTTCGGATTTAGTAGCAGCAGTCATAGGTAATTATATAAAGATTTCTTTTTCTTTAAGTCTATTAGTAAAGCCAGTATAAACCTCTCTCATTAGAATATGATTATCCATATTAGAAATGTCAGCTATTATTTCATCATTAATAACTCCTACACTCCATAAACATCTTTCAATTCTCTGAGTGGCTTTATCCATAATTATAACATCACCCGAATAAGGAGCAGTTTGTAAAAAACTGAAGTTATAAAAGTCACTTGTAATTGATGTTGTTAATAGTTCACTTACAAAGTTGTCCTTAATTTCATCTAATGTTAGTTCCATATTTTTCTTTTGAATCAAAGATAATTTCCTCAATTAAGTATTTAGCAATTAAGTTGCTAACAATAAATAGC
>NZ_JBFUJG010000445.1:0-650 GCF_056401495.1 Mucilaginibacter sp. P4_E8 | reverse complement strand
ATACCAGGGTACTTACGGTTTGATGGCTGTATCTCGTCAATATTGATCTTATCCAGCGCTTTTTTACGACTGGTAGCTTGTTTTGATTTAGAGGCATTGGCACTAAAACGACGGATAAACTCCTGCAATTCCTTAACACGGTCCTCGGTCTTTTTATTCTGATCCGAGCGTTGTTTCAGGGCCAGCTGGCTTGATTCATACCAGAAAGTATAGTTACCGGTATAAATGGTCATTTTGGCAAAGTCAATATCCACCACGTGGGTACAAACTGTATCCAGGAAGTGCCTGTCGTGCGATACTACCAGTACAATGGCTTCGTATGAGGCCAGGAAATCTTCCAGCCAGCTCACGGTATGTATATCCAAATCGTTGGTAGGCTCATCCAGTAATAAAATATCGGGTTTGCCAAAAAGGGCCTGTGCTAATAATACCCTTACTTTTTGGGTATTGTCAAGCTCTTTTACCAGCTTATAATGAAACTCTTCTTTAATACCCAGGTTGCTCAGCAGGGTAGCGGCATTGCTTTCGGCATTCCAGCCATCCATTTCGGCAAATAGGTTTTCCAGTTCACCGGCACGTTCGCCATCGGCGTCGCTGAAATCTTCTTTCAGGTAAATGGCATCCTTTTCCTTCATCACGGCATACATCTC
>NZ_JBFUJG010000444.1:0-654 GCF_056401495.1 Mucilaginibacter sp. P4_E8 | reverse complement strand
GTACAAAAGACAGGGGATGATTATCAGCGGAGCCTGGATATCCGGGCCGGGGTATTAACGCGGGCGGTGCTGATGCTGAGCCCTGATGAAGAGGGGTATAACCGTTTGCTGGTGATCGTGCATCACCTGGCTATAGACGGGGTATCGTGGCGTATCCTGGTGGGTGACCTGGAGCAGTTGCTGGAGCAATTGAAGGGAGGTCAGGAGCTGAGCCTTGGTGAAAAGGGAAGTTCTTATAGGAACTGGTACAATAGTCTTCATCGTTATGGTTCGGGTATTTGGCAGCAGCGTCAACGGGGTTACTGGGAGCAGGTTGTCTCGGCTTATTGTGCCATACGTGTTGATCATGAGTCAGCAGCGCCGATACGGTCTGGTGGAATGCATGAATATATAAGTCAGCTGAGCCGTGAGTCTACGCGGTTGTTATTACAGGAGGTTCCTCAGGCGTACCATACGGAGATCAACGATATCTTGTTAAGCGGTCTGCTGGGGGCCCTGACGCGTTTTACCGGGGAAGATCATATAGTGATCGGTCTGGAGGGTCACGGTCGTGAGGATATCGACCGTTCGATAGACCACAGCCGTACGGTGGGGTGGTTTACGAGCCTGTACCCTGTACTGCTGGAGCTGGGGGAATCGGCGGATGCCGGATGC
>NZ_JBFUJG010000443.1:0-658 GCF_056401495.1 Mucilaginibacter sp. P4_E8 | reverse complement strand
AGATACAACTTCCAACTTTGCGATAGTACTAAATAGAGTACCCTCAGTTGTTGGATTGAATAAGTTCTTTTCAGCTAATTCAGCAACGTATGCATTGTAAGTATCCTTGCCTATCCAGATTCTAAAATCTTCGGCATCAGTTACTTCAATTGGCATTGAAGCATATACTTTTTGCAATTTTGCAATTACAGTTGTACCAGTTGCACCAGATAGGTTAACATAAGCACCTGTTTTAATTTGTTTAATGAAACCGTTGATTTGTTTTAATGAAGTAGTACCTGTTAAAGTAGTATCACCAAGCCAGACCATTTTCTCTAACTCTAAAGCTGCTTTCTTGCTGTTCAAATCGGCTATATCAGCCATAAATATCATTTCTTCATAATCCTGACCTGATTTCAATTCACCTTTAGCCCATACACGTTCTAAATCACGAGGACAATATTCCTCATTGATTTTCAATCCTTTGATATCTAATTCTGCTTGTGATAAAATCGCACCACCAGTAGCATCGAAACCGCAATCTGAACCATCTTGAATCACTAAATCAGAATCCAATAATTGAATTGTATTTTTACCTTTTGCTGTTGGATCAAATGAACCAAAGTCATTTAATTTTTTAATTGTTTGTGATTCAAGTATTGACTTGATTACAAATGCC
>NZ_JBFUJG010000442.1:0-665 GCF_056401495.1 Mucilaginibacter sp. P4_E8 | reverse complement strand
ATCTAAAATGTTACCTGACTGAGGAATGGCAAATGCTAACAAAATGAAAATAACCGGAAATAAATACCATTAAGGAAGATAGTTATTTTGTTTTTTTTGCATTAATGTTACCTCTCTTTTAATAATTATGCTAAATTACCACATACAATCTTTCGCAAAAAAAAGGAGTTTAAGGTGGCCTGTAATTGAACTGATATTTAGGTATTAGCTACAAAAAGAGATATTGACAACGGAGCCATGTTAAATAGTGTACTTTTTAGTAAATTTGATTTAATTATAAACAGAAGTTAAAAGCTTTTTTGCAATAAACCAGTTATAAATACGGTGTTTTTTCATCACAGAAAGAATATCCAAATATCTAAAACTTGAATATGTTGGTATATATATACTAATGATTAAGTGGGTGAATTTGATTAGTTGATCCTGTTTGGTTAGGGGTGACCAGATAGTGATTTATTATTTTACTACTCCTTACTGCCAAATTAATTATGAATTGGAAGGTATATTTTTTATCAATTGCGTGCGCAGGCTGCGTTTTGTGCATGTTCTATGCTTGTACCCATTCCGGATCAAGCCAAAACACGGAAGAACAGATACCGGATATAATAAGTTATAATTTTAACATCAGACCGATTCTTTCTGATAAATGCTATAAATGTCATGGC
>NZ_JBFUJG010000441.1:0-671 GCF_056401495.1 Mucilaginibacter sp. P4_E8 | reverse complement strand
GATAAAAGAAATTACCAGTTCCTTTTGGAGTACTAATTAGAAACACCCTACCGCCTGTAGTTGCAACCAATGGCCTTACAATATCATAGAATACATAATTCTGCTGTGTGATATTGCAAAATTCATCGATAACTACAAGTTCTGCCTCATACCCACGCATACGTTCAACTGCATCAGGTTCACCAGAGAAGAATTTTATAACACCTCCTGATACCAATTCAATAGTCAAATCTGTTTTGTTCTGGTTTGAAATAATTGCTCCAGGTATTAGACTCAATATGTTTTTATACCAATCCCTGCATTGCTTAAATGTTGGACATACGAAGAATACCCTTTTGCCTTTGGTAGCAGTTAAGATTGATAGGGTGTACATACAATCCGTCTTACCAAAGCGTCTTCCTGCCATTACAGTAATGAATCTGGCAGTACTCTTTAGGATTGCTAACTGGTTCTTATGGGGTTTTTTGAACTTAAACTTTAAGGTGTTACTCACTAATCATCTTCACTACTCACTCTTAGATATTAGCTATGATATTCTGCATATCATCATCAACATCTTTATCCCCAAATGAGAAATCTATTTTTATAGTTCCACTCTGGTTAACATTTACATCACCTTCTATTTTAAGTGATGCCATTGGAGCTAAGAAGTACTTTAAATACTTCTCTAT
>NZ_JBFUJG010000440.1:0-695 GCF_056401495.1 Mucilaginibacter sp. P4_E8 | reverse complement strand
TCGTTAGTGTCATCACCATATAAAATATTGATAATTTTAACAGAAATACATAAAATATTGCCAGAAATCAATTCAAATTCCAGGTAAAAATCCTCATCCCTGTTTATTAAATGAAGCCTGAATCTTTTAAACCTACCCTCATACAGGTTAAATAACGCATCATCAATTTCTTGGCTATCATTAAAACTTTTATTTACTTCACTTAGCCTTTGTATCTCATCTCTTTTTTCAATTATCCTTTTTTCATAGATGGATTTAATAACACCTTCATCCTCCATTTTTTTTACCGTGTCAATCAATCTTTCCAGGTATAACTTCTCTTCGTATAAAGCACCTTTAAAACTATGGAGCAATTGTAATTCACCATTCACCCGCCATAAGGCTTTCTGATGATAATGAGCATACAAAAAGTCATCCTCATTTAAATAATTTTTTATGGAAGATTCAAGCGATTGCTTTTCAACCTCGTACGTTTCTATGAGCAGGTCCAGGTCCGATTTCATTGTTAAATAATATGCCGGGCAAGTTTGGCAATCTAAATTACTTAAACCTTTTTATTATGTTAAAGTAAAGTGCAAAAGTACCTGTACATGAAAGATCAGGGTAGAAACAGCAGGAATGATCCTTTAAAAATCGATCTTTAAATTCATTACAGATGGATTTTTGATCACCTCATCCATGCTGGTAACCAGTGT
>NZ_JBFUJG010000439.1:0-696 GCF_056401495.1 Mucilaginibacter sp. P4_E8 | reverse complement strand
ATATAATGCAGGATAGATGAAAAAAAGCGCGTTTTCATAATAATATTTAAGCTCGGCATCAGTTTTATAGCCCAATAAAGTTATATTCTTATTATTTTCCAATAACTCATAAAGCTCCTTATCCTCGGTAAAGATTTGATTGTTTGCTCCAATTAATAACAGTGAAATATCTGGGTTATTTAATTTACAAAAAGCTTTTATTAGTCGCTTTAAATTTTTTCGTGGATCAATTGACCCTACTGAAAGGATATATGGTTTCTCTGGTAATAAAGGCTCGGTTAGGTTAGTTGGTTCTGATACTTTAAAAGGGGCATTATAGATCACCGTGATTTTTTCTTCGGGAATACGAAAATGCTTTATGAGTTCTGATTTTGAAAATTCACTTACCGTAAGTACATGTTTTGATTTGTTTGCCAGTATTGGTAAAAATGTTTTATATGAATTTCTGAAAGCAAAACTATGCCAGTTGCTATTTAAAAAAGCAAGGTCATGAATTGTTACAATTTGATTTTTATAAAATAATGGCCCGGTACTGCATAATCCTAAAAGCAAAGGGTTTCCTTTCTTTTTTAAAAAAAGAGGTAAATCATATTGCTCCCATGGATGTCCGGTACCTTTGCCTACATTAATAAGTGGATAATTTTGAGGGATTGAATAGTTTGCTCTGATTGAGGGTATATTTACCAATCCTTGCAC
>NZ_JBFUJG010000438.1:0-711 GCF_056401495.1 Mucilaginibacter sp. P4_E8 | reverse complement strand
ATATGGAAGCTATGAATTTAACAATAAAAGTGTTCCTGTTGATTTTATCTTGTTTTACAGTTTCAGGGAATCAGGCTTCGGAATACCGGGAATAAAGGAAAACCTAAAAACAATGTTTAGTCAACAATTGTAATATTATTTATTTATACATGGCTTTGCCATGATTAACGAATAATATAACTATAGCTTTTTATTTCTTAGGTTTAATCACTGAAAGTACTGTTTGAAACAGTCCCGATAGTATTTGTACAATTTTAATTAGTTTCATCTTCTTTATTTTTTGAATTAGTTTTTTTATCCAGATTTAAAGCTGCTGCTATCCTATCTTTTGCGATATTCCATAAGTCGGTATCTGTAAACGTGCTTATATTGGTCAAATTTGATTTTAGTTCTATAAAAATGATACTGATGCTTATTACATCAATAAGTTTTACGTGTTCAGCAATCCAACTATGACTTAAAGTTTTATCGACATTTATACATATCAGTATTGCAAAAAAGTATCCGACAAACTTTTTTACAAATCCTTTAAGGAGCTTTTTTAAACAAAATGGTATTTGCTTGTGATGTGCAGCCCATACACCAGTTATCATATCAACCATAATTAGTAAGAATATAGTCGTAGCATAATCTTTAGCAGGGTTCATATATAGCCATAACCACGCTAAAGCTTGACCTATCCAGTTTATTAACTTCATTATATCAAGATTC
>NZ_JBFUJG010000437.1:0-711 GCF_056401495.1 Mucilaginibacter sp. P4_E8 | reverse complement strand
TTTAATAAGTAATGACAAAACCACAACGAATAAGGACATTTTTGTAAGTGCATTTGAATTGTATGAGCTTTTCTCAAAATTCGAACATTTTGGTGAATTTAATTTTGACCTATTGCGTAGAAATCATAATAAAGATTTTGAGAAAAAAATTATAACAGAATTAATCGATTCAATAATAATTGTATGCTGCGCATTAAAACATATAACGATGTTTGCGCTTCCATATATTTATGATTACAAAGACATTGACCTTGAGACTCGTTACAAGGAATTGGACCCGTATGTAAATAACTTATTGGATTTACGTAAAAAATTAAATCGCTGAGTTCGTGATTTGAAATATTCACAACTTCGGGTTGTTCCAATTTTAAAACATAACCATATTCAGCGAGGTTATATATATGATAAATTAATAGGGGTGTTAATTATCAAATACTTTAAACACATCACATTATAGTGATTATGTAAGTCCCGGCTTTTGATAGGTCGGGGCTTTTTTATTTGTAACTTAATCAAATACCCACCGTATACAACAGTCCATAATAGTTATATTAACATTAATTCTCTCCCGGTCTGGTTAACCGGGAGTTTTTTAAAATGACAGGACAGAGTAAAAGTATATTGAAGCAGTTTATAGTTTTAGTTGTGATAGCCACAGCTATAGTCCTTTATGGATGTTTCAGAAAATAGATATCTTAATACCCCCAACAT
>NZ_JBFUJG010000436.1:0-752 GCF_056401495.1 Mucilaginibacter sp. P4_E8 | reverse complement strand
TAGTTACTTTCTGGATACTCAGGAGTTTATTAAAACATTAAAAGAGATTACAGATCTTCTATAGCGGAACTAGTCTTACATAATTGAGTGATATAAGACACTGGTGAACTGATTTATACCCTTGCTCACCCAGAGCCTTGCCGTCTCGTCGAGTTTGGTGCATCAATGGGCGATAGGCTAAATAAATCTCTTAACAATAGCATATTTGTTATAAAAGTTTATATTTGAGTTTTACCAGACCTCGACCGCCTTAATACCTTATCTCATGTCCAAAACAAAGCAAGTTCCAATCGAAGATCTTCACCTTGATTTAAAGAATTTTAGAACCGTCGAACAACCATCTGAAGTCGAAGCTGTTAAAGCGATGGTTTCAATTAGTCCAGATCGATTTTGGGCTCTTATGGAAAGTTTGCTAGACGATGGATATCTTCCAACTGAAAATATAATAGCAATAATGGACAGTACAGGAAAGAAGATGATCGTTAAGGAGGGTAATCGTCGAATAGCTGTATTGAAGCTTATATATGGATTCATTGATGGCTCAAAAGTGAATCTCCCTGCGGCAATTCAAAGTAAGATTGCTAATGCTTCTAGCTATTGGAAAGCTGGTAATAAGAAAGTTCCGTGTACCGTATTTGAAAATACAGATGGCCAACTTGTAGATAAAATAGTAACAATGGCTCATGGTAAAGGCGAAAAAGCTAGTCGGGATCCTTGGACATCAATAGCCAAAGCAAGGCACAACAGAGATA
>NZ_JBFUJG010000435.1:0-752 GCF_056401495.1 Mucilaginibacter sp. P4_E8 | reverse complement strand
CACTGACTGATGAGCAGTTTGATTATTTTTTTTCGCATTTCAAACCGCAATCTTACAAAAAAGGGCAGGTAGTGATTAGCGAGGGCGACAAGGTTGACCACGAATACTTTGTGATTTCTGGCTGCTTAAAAGCCTTTTACATCAACGACGACATCAAAATGTATATCCTGCAGTTTGCCATGCCCACCTGGTGGACCTCCGATTACGGCGCTTTATATAATCAAACCAGGGCCACCATTAATATAGATTGTATCACCGATGCAGTGATACTCTGCCTTTCCAATCATGACCGCGAAAAAATATGCAGCGAACTGCACCAGGCCGAACACTTTTTTCGCTGGCGCACCAACAAAGGTTACCTGGCTTCGCAAAAAAGACTTCTGTCATTTATGAATAATGATACCAAAGCCCGTTATGAAGAACTCCTGTCATTATATCCTCAACTGTATAACCTGGTTCCCAAACACCTTATAGCCGCCTACCTCGGTGTTTCGAGAGAAACGCTCAGCAGGCTTTATAATGCCCATAAATAGCTCCGATACGAATGTGATGTACATCACGTAGTCACCTGAAATTTCCTGCCGTCCTTTGTACTATCAAATCATTAACGATTGATAATATAAAGAAATGGAAACTAAAAATTTTGAAATTGTAAGCGCACAAAGCAACATAGATTGGACCGGCAAAAAAGTAACCGGCGCGCATAATGGTACTATCGCCCTTAAAGAAGGAACACTGACACTGAATAACGG
>NZ_JBFUJG010000434.1:0-758 GCF_056401495.1 Mucilaginibacter sp. P4_E8 | reverse complement strand
TACGGGCATAGTAATGGATGGTGAGCTGGTGATTCGGTGGAGTTATAGTAGTAATCAGTATGAATCCTCTACGATCGCTTCGCTGGGGGATCAATATATAGGCGAACTGGAGTTACTGATCAGCCATTGTGTCGAGCAGTCAGCGCGGGGGTCGCAGCGGAGTCCGTCGGATTATGGATTGAGTGATGCGATGAGTTACCGGGAGCTGGATGCTTTCCTGGATGAGGAGTCCAATGGGGAGTTAGATGATATTATTAAATTTTAAGATAAGATAATGGAAACTAAAGAATTTATAAATTATATAGGGAAGCTCAATTTTTATTTAATTGTTGAGAACGGGCATCTTATTTTAAAAGCTGACAGAAAAAAAGTAACAGCAGAGTCCATAAATGCCATAAAGAATAATAATAAAGTTATAAATTATATTAAACAACATAAGCTAGCCTTAATCAAATATATTTCTGAGAATGAAGAACAAACTGATAAAAAACGTTCAGAGAATGTCTTAAGTATATACCGTTTGAGCAGTTTACAGGAAGGTATATTGTTTGAGAGTTTGTATTCGTCAGGTGAAGGGGCATATGTACAGCAGATGCGTCTTGGTCTGAGCGGGCTGGATAAGTCCTCGTTTGTTCGTAGCTGGGCGCGGTTGGTAGCGGGACACAGTATATTACGGAGCGGGTTTTATTATGACAAGTTCAGGATCCCGGTACAATGTGTATACCGGGAAGTTGAGATACCTGTAGAGGAATATGATT
>NZ_JBFUJG010000433.1:0-764 GCF_056401495.1 Mucilaginibacter sp. P4_E8 | reverse complement strand
AACTCAAATTGAAGCAGAACCCCCTGTTGCGCTCACCCCCCATTTTGAAATTTTTAATTTATATAAAAACAAAACCCCCAACTTCTAAAGCTGAGGGTTTTGCAATTAAATCCTTAAATATATGTACCGGGGCAACAGTACAAAATCAAATATAAATCATAATTGCATAATTGCATAATTACAACTTTGCACCTTTATTTTTATCCCTTTGGTCTGCAATTTTATCAAGCACGTTCTCTATAAAGATTGCTTTAGGGCTACGCCAATATGCCCGAACATTTTTTATCAACAACTTTCCATATATAGTTCCTAAATCATTGAAATAGGAATTATAAGCATCTTCATTTTCAAATTTTACTATCATTTTACCTTGACCAATTTTAAAATCAGGTGGTGGTTTAAGGTCGTGTCTTTTAAAGTCTTGGGCGTAAATGTCTGCTAACTCTAATTCTATCATTATTTAAAGCTTTAAGTGAGGCACAAGTATAAACAAAGTGAGTGGGTTTAATATTAACCTAAGATATTTTTAAATGCTGCTACAGCCTCTGGATTAACCGGAGCATTAGCATCATCAAAATTACCATATTGTTTAATTATATCTTCTAATTGAGCAATTACGTGGTGATCTTCACCTACATCTGCTTTTACATTATCAACTATTTGGAATAATCCTTCTGTTGATATTTGGTCTTCTGATTTTTCCATTGGTGATTTCTAATTTTAGTATTCATTTAAGTCACAATTCAAGTGATGGTAATATACTT
>NZ_JBFUJG010000432.1:0-772 GCF_056401495.1 Mucilaginibacter sp. P4_E8 | reverse complement strand
GAAATAACCATCATAACAACCTATGATGAAAAAAATATATTCATAAGCATAAAAGACAACGGAACAGGCATGAATGCCCAAACACAAAAAAAGGTTTTTGAACCTTTTTTTACAACAAAAGAGGTTGGAGAAGGCACAGGTTTGGGTATGTCAATTGTTTATAATACTATCAAAAAACATAATGGGTTTATTAATGTTAATAGTTTGCAGGGTGAGGGGACTGAATTTGTTTTACAAATACCCATAAACTTCACAAAAATGTAAAAACTCCCATCTACTAAATGTCAGAAAAAATTAAAATATTATATGTAGATGATGAGCAGGATAATCTTATAGGATTTAAAGCATCCTTAAGGTTTGATTATCAAATTTTAACAGCTGTAACCATCCCACAGGCTATAGATTCCCTAAATAATCATCCTGAAATTAGGATTATTTTTTGTGATCACCGTATGCCCGAAAAAACCGGGGTTGATTTTTTTGAAGAAATCAAGATCAGCCACCCGCTTCCGGTACGTATCCTACTAACGGCCTATGCTGATGTTGAATCCATAATTGGCGCTATAAATAAAGGGAATATTTTTAGATATATACAGAAACCATGGACTGAGGCCGAACTTATTTCGGCAATAGATGAGGCTAATAAGTTTTATATGGCCAGTTCAATGCTTTCTGTTAAAAATGATGAATTACAAAAAGCCTATGTAGAACTGGATAAGTTTGCTTATAGTGTTAGCCATGATATCAGGGGCCCTCTATCCGGGATTTTGGG
>NZ_JBFUJG010000431.1:0-777 GCF_056401495.1 Mucilaginibacter sp. P4_E8 | reverse complement strand
CCTTTGCATTGTCAGACATTACGATGGCTATCTCGGCTATCTGATCTTTTAGCTGATCTAATTTTTTTAATAACAAATGGGCATAAATAGCGCCGCTGGCACCCGTAATAGCAACTACAATCTTCTTCTTCATGATTAATCCAACAACCCAAACAGGCAAAAGTTAYGGGCACAAAAAAGGGTCGAATAACTTGTACCCGACCCTACATCTACCTATGAAAAACATGCCCTTGAGAGGGCATTACAAATGTAGTAACAGTTTTCTAATTATTAAACAAATTTGTAAAAATAATTTTATGTTATCTTTTTATGAATTTTTCTCTATAAGTAACTGAATAATACCATCAACCATACCTACTCTGGGAACATATATATGTTTAATACCTGCATTTTTCATAACCGTAAGATATATTTCACATGCCGGGATAATTACATCGGCACGGTCCTGGTTAAGGCCCAGCACATTGATACGGTCCTTTAATGAGAACGATGTAAGATAGGAATATAGCGATTTCAGTTTGACAAAGGCCATAGGGGCCTCGTTTTCTTCTTCAGACAGCTTATATAACTTGTTAATATTACCACCGGTACCAATGCCCGACAATTGTTTAAACCCACGGGTATGCTCGCGTATAAAATCCTTCATTTCATTCCAGGTCTCCTCGGTATCCTGATTATCCAGGATCCTGATGGTACCTATGTTGAATGATTTAGACGCCATCAGTTCGCCTGCCGAGAAAAGTGAAAGTTCTGTACTACCCCCGCCTACGTCAATGT
>NZ_JBFUJG010000430.1:0-779 GCF_056401495.1 Mucilaginibacter sp. P4_E8 | reverse complement strand
ATCTATGCTAATATGGGTTGAATTTTTATTAGCAAGGGTATTATAATCGGCATAAACGGTAAGCAGGGAATCAAAATTATGTTTAAGTGAATACAACCTGGCCGACAGTTGTACTTTTTTATTATGCCAGTACTGTACCTTTTTGTGTTGTACCGAGATTAAACTCAGCGTATCGGCATGTTCCCTAAGCAGGGTATCTATCTCATCAAAAGCTTGAGATAATTTTGTTTTATAGGCTTTACTTATTGCGCCATCGGTGTTTAATAATGACTCTTGAAAGTCGTCCTCTGCCTCATGTA
Source organism: Mucilaginibacter sp. P4_E8 (assembly GCF_056401495.1). Classification (NCBI taxonomy): domain Bacteria; kingdom Pseudomonadati; phylum Bacteroidota; class Sphingobacteriia; order Sphingobacteriales; family Sphingobacteriaceae; genus Mucilaginibacter; species Mucilaginibacter sp. P4_E8. Next base: position 480 of record NZ_JBFUJG010000430.1, on the reverse strand, counting down.
ATAGTAACAGGGCTTGTTGTGGTTTTGACTGATCATATTCCACATTGCGCGCTAATTTAGAGATGTTTTGCAGTTTATGGGAGATAGAATCCCGAACAAAAAGGGCTGCTATGGCCAAAATAATAACGAATGCTAAAAATGCCAGCAGGATTTTTCTTGAAATTTTTTGAGTATACGTCGATTTCATTAAAGCGGTTAGCTAAAAGAGTACAATGATGATAGTCATCATGAAATTAAGGGGCAATAATAGTATTTAATAAAGTCAGAATCATATATTTTAACCTTACTGTAATGATGAGTTTAAAATATAAACGATTAAATAAATAATTAAACTTAACGAAAGTTTCACATCAGGAGGTGGGTCTGATATGCAGTTAAATAATATTGCATATTAGCGTTTTTTTGATTTGACGATATAAAGTATAGCAAGGTAAAATTTAAAGACTTCTTCACTAAAACCGTAAAGAGCGGAGTTAGCCG
>NZ_JBFUJG010000429.1:0-795 GCF_056401495.1 Mucilaginibacter sp. P4_E8 | reverse complement strand
CTACTCTCTTTTTGTATTAGCTTCTGAACATCAATATCATAAACATAACCATAGGATTGAATATTTTCTTTATCCATTACCCCTCCAAAGGTCGTTGGCGTGTTTCTGCCAATCGTGTAAAACTGAAAGAATGCTTTGTTGGAAACGTATACAGCCGAGAAGTCTTCATCGTTAATCCAGGCATCTGTTACTATAAATTTAGCTAATATGATCTCTTTGGTTGATTTCGAATAGGAAATAATCAGCCAGATAAAAGCGGCTATAGCCATGATGTAGGACATAGTGGATAGGTTATTGTGGTTAACTAATCGATAAATAATGTAAAGAGCCTACCCTGAGGTAAGCTCTTCTGTCAGTTATATTCTTTACAAATTTCAAAGAACCCCTCGTTTGTTTGAATACTAATAAGAAAGAGATATTATTAATTCACCAGTACGACTTGTATAAATTAAAGTACCATTTCCCGACTCTAAGTCAGACCTCCGTCGAATGCTCTTTTCTGCTTCTAAAATGTCATTGGAGTAATACTGAAAGGTGCAGACTCCACCCTCTTGATAGATTAATTTAAACRTATTGGCGGGATGGTCAATCGATTTGAGATTTAGGGTTTGGCTGCTTTCATCTAACACACTGCTGCATTTTTCTGTTTTATCGGTGCCTTGGAAAGAGTTAACCGTATGCAGGTAGACTATTCCTTCTTGGGAAGTAGGTGATTGTTGCTCGGCAGCTTTTGGTGGGTTTGTTGTTGGCTTTTGATAGGTCGGGGTTTGCTTAGGGTATTGTACTGGTTGATGA
>NZ_JBFUJG010000428.1:0-816 GCF_056401495.1 Mucilaginibacter sp. P4_E8 | reverse complement strand
GTTAGAGGAAATTGATTGTGTAAAAATCGTGAATTGAATATTTCAAAAAAAAAGGACAGTTGGATTATTATGTATAAAAAATCCTTTCATAGGGAAAATTCTTAATAAATGGAGCATGACGGTTAGTATCGAAGAAAAGCAGGAATGTTAAAATTGTACTCTTTTTCACAAAAAAGTAACAAACCGCTCATAATGGTTATTTCTTGAATGATATACTTATATTTAATATATACCTAATACAGTCAATTATTTACTTAAACCCACTATTATGAGACGATTTTTAATGTTTATTTCATTTATAATAGTTATAAATGGATGTTCATCTTTAAAAAAAGACCGCGAGAAAAAAGATCGCGAATTATCTGAAGTTGTTTTAAATGATTTTAACATGTCGGTGGCTCCAAACACCTTAGACAGGGTTGGTTTTATATTTGCTATTGATCAAAATAAAAAGCAAATCCCAATAACTTATTTGGATATTAAAGCAACCGAGGGCGAAGCAAAACTTCGAAGCGCCTCGGAAAATCGTAAAATGAGTTGGGGGGTATTAGGTAATTTTCTAGGATTAAGCACTTTAGGCTTATTAGCTAATACGGGCATAGATAATAATACTAAAGTAGAAACTGCGATCTCGTTTGATGGAACAGTTATATCCAGAGCAATGCTGCTTGATATTGATCAAATACTTTCTCAAAAGAAACAAGAGATTAAGAATTTTGTGATAAATAATCATTACGAGAACTTCAAATTTTATTTAATTATTGAAACAATAAAAGCAAAAAAAGTTAATTATAAATTTTCAAGTAATGTGGCGGG
>NZ_JBFUJG010000427.1:0-826 GCF_056401495.1 Mucilaginibacter sp. P4_E8 | reverse complement strand
GGCATCCAGCTCACGGTAGCTCAGACGGCTATCCCCGTAAACCACAGCGGTCTCTTCTCCCCGAAGCATTACCTGCTCCCTGAACAGGTCCAGCAGCGTTAATCCCACAGGGTAGGATACCGCTGTCCCGTTAAACTCATATAATAACTGTTCACGCTCCTGTTCGCTCAGGATCTCGATATCACCGATGCGCTGTTCGCTATCCGATACTACCGCTCTCAGCAWRCGCTCATAATGATCCAGCATGCGCTCCATCGTTTCAGGACGGTAAAGATCCCTGCAATACGTCAGGCTCAGATGAAGACCGTCTCCCGTCTCGATCGCGTCCAGGTTCAGGTCAAACTTCGCACTGCTATGACCGCTGTCTTCTGCAGATAGTGCGGCCCCGCCCAGATCCAGCGCCTCGCTCGCAGGCATGTTCTGTAACACGAACATCACCTGGAATAAGGGACTGCGGCTCAGGTCACGCTCCACGCCCAGGATCTCTACTATCTTCTCGAACGGGATCTCCTGGTGCTCATATGCCTCCAGTGTCGTCTTACGTACAGATCCCAGCAACTCCCGGTAACTCATATCGCTGCTCAGCTCACTCCGCAATACCAGCGTATTGATGAAAAAACCGATCATCCCTTCCGTCTCCTGCTGCTGGCGACCTGCTATCGGACTCCCTACACTGATATCACCCTGACCCGTATAACGGTATAATAAGATCTTAAACAAACTCAGCAGGCTCATAAATAAAGTCGAACCTTCCCGACGGCTCAGCTCCAACAAACCCGTATACGCTTCTGCACCGATATGACGGCTTACCAGACCTCCCCGGGTG
>NZ_JBFUJG010000426.1:0-828 GCF_056401495.1 Mucilaginibacter sp. P4_E8 | reverse complement strand
GTTCAGGGAGCAGGTAATGCTTCGGGGAGAAGAGACCGCTGTGGTTTACGGGGATAGCCGTCTGAGCTACCGTGAGCTGGATGCCCGGTCGAACCAGCTGGGGCATTTCCTGCGGAGCCGTGGTGTTGTATCGGAGACGCTGGTACCGATCTGTCTTGGCCGTTCCCTGGAGATGATCATCGGGATCCTTGGGGTGCTGAAGGCGGGGGGTGCTTATGTACCGGTTGATCCGGATTATCCTGCAGACCGGATCAGTTATATGCTTCAGGATACCGGAGCATCGCTGGCATTAACGAGCCGGAGCACCGCGGGCTTATTAGGTGATTCCATAGAGCAGGTGCTGGTTGACGAAGATCGGGAAGCTATCAGCCAGGAGTCTGCTGATGCACCTGAAATCGGGATCAGTCCGGGTGACCTGGCGTATGTGATCTATACTTCGGGTTCAACAGGTCGTCCGAAGGGGGTAATGATCGAGCACGGGAGCGTGGTGAACCTGGTGTATAACCAGCAGGCCCCGCTGAACCTTCATGCGGGTATCCGGGTATTCCAGTTTGCCAGCTTTAGCTTTGATGCGTCGTGTTACGAGATATTTTTGACGTTGCTTCACGGCGGCTGTCTTGTTCTCTCACCGAAATCGGTGTTACTGGACCTGCCCTCCCTGGGGAGGCTGCTTCAGTCAGAGTCGATCGAACTGGTGACCTTGCCGCCGAGCTACCAGGCGCTGCTGCTGGGTCAGGAGTTCAGTCTGAAGACGGTGGTATCCGCGGGAGRGGCGCTGAACGGGCAGCTGGCAGTAATGATCCGCGAAAAGGGGATCAAGGGGATCCG
>NZ_JBFUJG010000425.1:0-850 GCF_056401495.1 Mucilaginibacter sp. P4_E8 | reverse complement strand
ACTAAACGACAATTATTATTTATAGCTTCAATGATAATTAGCCTGGAAAGATCGTTGGATGAGCAATTGATAAACGCGTTGGCTTTTTTAAAAAGGTAGCCAACCAACTCTTTGTCGAAACTATTAATTATGGTAACATTGGTTGATTTAACCCATTCAATTAAATGAAATGATTCACTTTTTTCTTTTGTTACGATGATTAATTTATGACCTCTTATTTCTTTAGATGAGAATGCTCTCAATAATACTTTTAAATTCTCTTGCTGATCAATTGTGCTTATCAGTAAAAAAAAGTTTTCTTTTTCTTCATTTCTTGCTGAGTGCTTATCGCCTGATTTGATCATAGGAGTAATATATGACACAGACATCCGTGCTGAGCCAGATTCGCGCTGTTTGACGGATCCCTTTTTAGCGTCATTGATTATAAATTTTGTTTTCTTTAACCACTCCTTAATCTGTAACAACAGATCACTTCTTAGTTCATTCAGATTAAATGCTGATGAATAGGATTTCATGTTTGCAATTTGTAAGCCTTGGAAGATCCTGAGATTTATTTTCCAACTATTTGCTTATAGCTTTGGTAGGCATCCTTTTTAATATAACGACCCATGCTGTCTTTATAAATAAGACCATAGCATGCTTCAAAAGGGTAACGTGCTTTTAAATAAGTTTGATCAAATAATTCATATATGAAAAGCCCTTTAATGATTCCCTGATCCAGTATCTTTTTAATGGTCTGTGTGATATAGTCGCTCTGAGTTGCGAAATTTGCACTTGTTGTACCTTTAAAATAATTAAACTCTGTAATCCAGATGGTCTTATTAAACCTTTTACTTATATAAGATAACAC
>NZ_JBFUJG010000424.1:0-862 GCF_056401495.1 Mucilaginibacter sp. P4_E8 | reverse complement strand
GCTTAATGTGTCACGGAAAAATGACAAAGATATTTTTAACACTAAGGTAAAATATTGAAGTAGATAAATAGTCTATTGAAACTACAATTTAAGTATAAAATTGCGTTCTTTAAATTCAAAAAACTTAATGGATTATATAATCTATTAGAAATATACACTAAGGATGTTTTGAAAATTTCTCGGTTCGTTTTTCAGTTTTTTTTGCTATACTTTTGTTGCTTATCAATTTTATATTAAAATTAAATTATATGCAAAACCAACAACAGCCTGAATTTTTGGAAGAAGATTTTAATAAGTTTGTGAATAACTTATTTGACGAAGGAAAAACTGATTCTTTTGAATACTACGGAGTTTTATTTGAAGCTTCGTTACCGCCAAAAGAACTTAATAAGGGTGAAGAAATTTATATTATTACTGCAAGAGAAATTTCAAATGGTTTGTTTGCTGATGTTGTATTTGATACAAACAAATATATTGTTGAGGGAACATCAAAAGCTAACTTAACCAAGTGGATAAAAGATTTTGTCAATAAGTCTTTGAAATTGAAATGATCTGGTATATTGTTCTATCATAATTTTTTTATCTAACTCCTATCATTTCAGGTAGGAGTTTTGTTTAAATACAGTTTTAAACATTTCAGTATCAAAAAAATATTCCATCTCAGAACCCATTAAGATATCATAAAGACTTACTTCTAAACCAATTGATATAGCAATCATAGAAGATAAACGTGCATTGGTTTTTCCTAATTCAATTCTGCTGATCAATGAGATATCTGTATCAATAATATTAGCAAGTTGTTGCTGTGTTAGCTTTTTAGATAATCTAAGCTCCCTTATGCGTTTTCCTATGTCTCTATGTA
>NZ_JBFUJG010000423.1:0-863 GCF_056401495.1 Mucilaginibacter sp. P4_E8 | reverse complement strand
CACCACAGTTGGTGTTACTACTGATAATCAGGGAAAATACCGATTGGTAACAAGTCAGCCATACAAACAAATAAAAATATCATTTTTAGGCTATAAAGACGCTTTTTTAGCTGTTGAACCCGGTAAGGAACAAGTAATAAACGTAAAGCTTTTTCCGGTTTCCAGGCAACTGAATGAGGTTGTTATAAAATCGGGCAAAAAACCTAAATATCGTAATAAAGATAATCCGGCTGTTGAGCTGATACGTCAGGTAATTGAAAACAAGCCCAAGAATCGTCCTGAGGCTTATGATTTTGTTGAATATCGTGAGTATGATAAAATGATGTTTGGGTTTATCAACGTATCGRCCCAATTTTCTGACAGGAAATTTTTCAGAAAATATAAGTTCGTGATAGATAATCGCGACAGCACAATTTTACCGGGTAAATCCATATTGCCTATTTATCTTGACGAAAAATTATCACAAAACTACTACCGCAAAAACCCCGAAAAAACACGGGAAGTAATATTAGGCCAGCGAGGTGTAAACTTTGGCCCTGCAGTTGATAATGAAGGTGTTAAGCAATATTTTAAACACCTGTATAACAAGGTGGATATTTATGACAATGATATATTTTTGATCACCAGTCAGTTTTTAAGTCCAATATCAAACAATTCACCTAACTATTATAAGTTTTTCATAACAGATACCATTACCGATAGTAAAAACCAAAAACTGGTTGAGTTAAGCTTTACCCCGCGTAATAGCAACGACGTACTTTTTGAAGGTATGATATATGTTACGCTTGATGGCAATTATGCTGTTCAAAAAGCGGTATTAAAAATCAATAAACACATCAATATCAACTTCATACGCTCTATGG
>NZ_JBFUJG010000422.1:0-866 GCF_056401495.1 Mucilaginibacter sp. P4_E8 | reverse complement strand
GATCGTATGCTGCCCGTAACACAGGAATCGCGTTGTCAAAGGGGGCAATTATAGGCTTTACTGATTCAGATTGCATTGCGGATAAAGACTGGATAACAAATGCGGTAAAGTTTTTAGTAAACAGTAACGAGTGCGATAGGATAGCGGGCAGGATCAATTTATATTATCACTCAAAAAAGCTCACGGAAGCTGAATTGTATGAAAAAATATATGCCTTTAATCAGGATCTATATGTAAACCAGGATGGAACCAGTGTTACAGGCAATATGTTTAGTTACAGGTATGTTTTTGATAAGGTGGGGCTGTTTAAAGAAGACCTGTTATCTGGGGGCGACTATGAATGGTCAATAAGGGCCCGCGATGCCGGCTTTAAAATTAAATATGCTGATGATGCGATAATTAATCATCCGGCCCGGCATAGCATAACTGAGCTGATAAGTAAAGCAAAGCGAGTAGGAGGAGGACAGGCTGGCTTTGATAAGCCAGGCAATAAAAGTAAGTTACAATCAGTAGTAAGTTTCCTATATGATTTGAGGCCCCCGGTTAGAAGTATTAAGTTAATTCAAAAAAAAGGGAGGGAACTTCATTTAGCCGAAAAAATACTTGTGTTTTATATCAGGTATTATTTATCTGTAATTACCGCCCGCGAAAAATTCATGGTTAACTTGGGTAAAACTGCCCAGCGGCAGTAAATGTTTTATCATTAAGATTGTTTTTTATTCATTTAGTCCAATGGTATTGGAACACGGATAATTAAAAAAAAAGCGGTTGTTTAAAGCATATTTATCATGCCGAACCAAAACGGGGTACACAAAAACGACACACTATTTCTCAGTTTTATACATAATTTTCCCATTGATTTAATT
>NZ_JBFUJG010000421.1:0-870 GCF_056401495.1 Mucilaginibacter sp. P4_E8 | reverse complement strand
GGGCATGATAAAGGATTTTCCTGAACAGGTGCTAATGGAAAAACTGATAAGTAAGAACCCCGATGAAATATTTGTATGTTATAAATACTTACAACCCTCATTATTACAGAAGTTAGTTGATTTTGGCGATCAAAATGCCATTAAGATCAAATTAGTGTCTGATCTGGTATTAAATAACAATTATGCAAGCATAGTTAACTATGAAAACTTGCCTGTAATTCACCTTTCTTCAAATCCTGGCCTTAGCCTTAAAGTGATATTTTTTAAACGAAGTTTTGATATTTTATTTTCTTTAAGTGTAATGATCATTGGCTCCCCGATATTTATTTTATTGATGTTGCTCACTAAATTTACATCAAAAGGACCGGCTTTTTATAAGCAGGTAAGAATCGGGAAAAATCACAGGCCATTTACTATATATAAGTTCAGAAGTATGTACGTAAATGCAGAAGCAGCTGGTCCGCAGCTATCAAGTGAAACAGATCCGCGTATTACAGCCTGGGGCAAAATTTTGAGAAGATCAAGGATGGATGAGTTACCCCAGTTTTGGAATGTTTTAAAAGGAGAAATGTCTGTAGTTGGCCCCCGGCCCGAGAGACAATATTTTATTGAACAGCTTATAGAAAAATCTCCAAGTTATAAAAAACTGCTGCGTATTAAACCAGGTCTTACCTCAATCGGTCAGGTTTCATATGGTTATGCCGAAAATATTGATCAAATGCATAGCCGCCTCCGTTATGATCTTATCTATCTCAATAATATCAACTTCAATAGTGATATGGGGATAATTTTAAAAACCATCAGGGTAATGGTTCAATTGAAAGGTTAATAACCTTTATATAATTGATTATCTTACTGATTCATTTTAAA
>NZ_JBFUJG010000420.1:0-934 GCF_056401495.1 Mucilaginibacter sp. P4_E8 | reverse complement strand
CGTTTGAACCGGTTATTAAGGTGAATGTGAGAATAGTCATGTTGTTAGAGTTAATAATTATGATCCAGGATGTTAAGGATGAGTTCCTGGGCCTGTTTTTTTCTTTTTGTTTTGATAGCCTGGAAAAGGTCTGCGTGCAGGTAATGGCTCATAGCAAAATGCCCGATGCCCCGCGTCTCGCGTTCGGAAAAAAAAGTCCGGATAGTATGTGTGAAATTTTGATAAAGAGAGGCGAGTACCTTATTATGGGACGCATTGGCTATAGCCATGTGGAAAGCGATATCGGCATTGGTACAGGCTGGCCTGTCCTCTTCGGTAATAGCCTGTTTCCGGAGTTTAAGCTGTTTTTCTATTTCTTCCAGCTGCGCCTGTGTATGGTTTTCTACCGCCAGCCTTACAATTTCCTGCTCCAGTAGTTTCCTGACTGCATTGATCTCGTCGAAATCAGCCACGCGCAACCGCCCGGTCATATTCTCCTCCGGCAAAACCTCGTTAACAAAAGTGCCTGAACCTTGCTGAACTTTCAGCATACCGGACATGGCCAGGCTTTTGATCGCCTCACGTATGCTTGACCGGCCTACTTCATAAACTTTCATCAACTCAGGCTCAGCTGGTATTTTTTCTCCGGCCTTGTATTTTCCGTCAAGAATATCCTGTCTGATTTTTGCAGAAACCTGATCTGATAATTTTTGATTTTTCATTGTTGTCAATTACGATACAAACATACGATGTTTTTATTAAACATCAGATGTTTTAAAAATATTTTTATAATTTCACGGTCATATTTAACCTTATTGCTGTAGTTGCCGATATGCCGGCTGGAAAAGATACACCGATGGACCCTAATGCCCCGAAAGCGGTAGAAAAGCCACGATCCAGAATCTTCGGGTAAACGGTACTTTGCCTTATAATAAAATAGGCGGCATTTATTATT
>NZ_JBFUJG010000419.1:0-961 GCF_056401495.1 Mucilaginibacter sp. P4_E8 | reverse complement strand
AGAATCGGTACAATCCTACCTGCGTTCACAGTTACCGGAGTATATGGTACCGGGGATACTGATAGAGCTGGAGCAGGTTCCGCTGACGGCGAACGGGAAAGTAGACCGTAAATCGCTTCCGGAGGTTGACGTACAGGGTTCATCTTCGGGGTATGAAGGCGGTCGTAATGCGCTGGAGCTGACGCTGATCGGGATCTGGGAGGAGCTGCTGGGTGTAACGGGGGTAGGTATCCATGATAACTTTTTTGAGCTTGGGGGCGATTCGATCATCACGATCCAGGCGGTAAGCCGGATGAAGCGAGCGGGTTATGAGCTTCATCCGCGGGATATCTTCCAGCATCAGACGATCTCGAAGCTGTCGGTGGCGTTGCAGGGACGGACAAGCCGTTCGGGTATTTTGTCAGAGCAGGGAATACTGGCTGGAGAGGCGGGACTGCTTCCGATCCAGTTAAGCTTCCTGAGCCATTCGGGGAGTGGGGAGTCTCATTATAATCAGAGTATATTATTAAAGGTAGATAAAGGCGTCAGTGCGGAAGAAATGAACCGATGCTGGAGGGTATTGCAGGAGCATCATGACAGCTTGCGTTTTTCGTACAGCGAACAGGAAGGCCACTGGAGCCAGCGATACGAAACAGTTTGCAGGGAGTTGGAGATAGTTGATCTGCGATCAGAGGCGGGCGGTGCTTTTGCGGCAGCTGTACAAAAGACAGGGGATGATTATCAGCGGAGCCTGGATATCCGGGCCGGGGTATTAACGCGGGCGGTGCTGATGCTGAGCCCTGATGAAGAGGGGTATAACCGTTTGCTGGTGATCGTGCATCACCTGGCTATAGACGGGGTATCGTGGCGTATCCTGGTGGGTGACCTGGAGCAGTTGCTGGAGCAATTGAAGGGAGGTCAGGAGCTGAGCCTTGGTGAAAAGGGAAGTTCTTATAGGAAAAAAGGGAAGTTCTTATAGGAA
>NZ_JBFUJG010000418.1:0-952 GCF_056401495.1 Mucilaginibacter sp. P4_E8 | reverse complement strand
AGATCACACTCCTGTTGTAATGTTATTCAGATTCAAACTGGTGCCAAATCATCGTCATCATAATCAAACCCATAATCGTCGCAGTCGCCATCATAATCTAATCGTTCACCAGCAGCCTCATCTTCCAAAGCGGCATTAGTATCATAGGGAGCTGTAGAGTCAAATTGGTTACATGCCTCGCCTAATGTTTGTGATCCATAAAAAAATAGGTTTAACGACAGTGTATTTCCGTTAATAAAGGCAGGCTCCTCATATAAATATGCCCATTTAACGTCCACCAAACCTTTTTGCAGCCCGTTTTCGATAAGGTAGATCACCCCGGACTGATAAATAAAAAATGACCTGCCGACGAGTTGCTGTATATTTTTATGTTTTTCGTCTGAAGAGAGTTTCGGATATAACCTTTCGAGTGATATCTGAAAAACCGCCTCCTCTAAAAATTTATCTCCAGAGTTAAGTTTCCAATTTACATTTGCAATTGCCACTTTGCCGTGAATCCCTTTTTCTTGGTATTCTATGCCCCTCACGTAGTAATAACCATTTCTTGGTGCAAGTTTGCCCGCATTTAAAGGTTTTTGTTGATTGAAATTTTCGTTAAGTTTCGATTGGAATTGTTGAAATAAATTCATGTTCTTTTATATTAGCCGCTGCTATATTGCCTTTGGTGATACAAAAGTGTTAAGGATTGGAAAGGTGAGAGGAAATAGGGAGGAGCGACTTTTGAAAGATTTTATTTCCCTTACAGAGACGGATTTAGCTGTTTCAATCTATTCATCAGAAACGTTCTTGCCCAGTCTTTGGGTTCTGATTCAATCTTTAGGCGATCTGCGTACTCAAACAGTTCAAGGACATCAAAGTAGAAATTTAGAAGTTTATCTGAAAACCATTTATCAGCATCGGGTTTAATGCCGGTTTCCATAACCAGGTATTTATAAATGAATAAGCAGAAGTC
>NZ_JBFUJG010000417.1:0-952 GCF_056401495.1 Mucilaginibacter sp. P4_E8 | reverse complement strand
GCCGACCATACAAAGATCCCCGCGTTCCATAAAAAGTCGCCACTTTGGATAAAGGTTTTGGCGATCTCCAGCGTGGGTTTCTCGGTAAAGGTTTTAACCTTATGAAAATCATGATTGATCACATGATCAGCATATTGAATATAACCATAACCGGTATCGGGCCTGGAGGGTTTAATACCCAGGGTGATCAGGCAATTACTGGCTGCAGCGGTTTGCAGGGATTTTTCAATTGCGCTTACAAAGGCATCCTCATCCAGGATCTGCTGGTCTGAGGGAGCCACCACGATGACAGCATCAGGGTTCAGGCTTTCTATTTTAAAACAGCCATAAGCCACACAGGGTGCGGTATTACGCATCACCGGCTCGGTTAATATCTGACCTTCGGCCATGTCTGGCAGTTGATTTTTTACCAGTTTGGTATAATTATCATTGGTTACTACGTAAATATTTTCTTTTGGGCAAACCTTCAGGAAGCGTTCATAGGTGTTTTGAATCAGGGTTTTGCCGGTTCCAAGTATATCTATAAACTGTTTGGGATGCGATGAGCGGCTTATAGGCCAGAATCGGCTGCCAATACCACCTGCCATGATAATCGCATAGTTATTTTTGTTCATGTGTTTCAAAGGGGGCTAATACAAGGTAAATGCTTTTATATTGATGATTAAAGAACATGGTTACTTTCCACATCGTAGAATACGCTGACTAAAAAACCACGGCTAAAATACATTATACATCTCAATTTTACTGTAATTATATCCATGAATGATTCAATTTTACCTATAAAAATAAAAACAGGTAGAAAGACAGATATATCCTGAGATTAACCATGATTAAAGATGCTCACTCAAACGCTTCATCAAAAAGTCAATGCTCAGAGAGTGCCATAAAGTTTGTATTACAAACAAATAAGTGACCCTAACCAGGTTAAGATCACTTTAATTTCATGCAGCCT
>NZ_JBFUJG010000416.1:0-970 GCF_056401495.1 Mucilaginibacter sp. P4_E8 | reverse complement strand
CAACACCCTGGCGTACGCCCGGGCTCTGCTGTAGCACGGACTCGATCTCCCCTAGCTCAATACGGTAACCACGGATCTTTACCTGGTCATCCATACGGCCCAGGTACTCTATATTACCGTCAGGCAACCAGCGGCAAAGGTCCCCCGTCTTATACAATCGCCCGCCTTCTTCACCGTAGGGGTCCGGTATGAAACGCTCTGCCGTCAGATCCGAACGGTTCAGGTATCCTCGTGACAAGCCGGCTCCGCCTATACACAGTTCACCACTCACTCCTACAGGACATAAATTACCATCCGCATTTCTTATATATATGCTGGTATTGGCTATTGGAGTGCCTATATTTACTTTAATTCCTTTTGTTAAAAGACTCGCTGTTGACCAGATGGTGGTTTCTGTTGGCCCATAAAGGTTCCATAAACTACCTCCCACAGCGACCAATCGTTCCTTCAATTCATACGGCAAGGCTTCCCCACCCACTAAGATGCGTGTACCTGTATCATTCTTCCATCCTAAATCTAACAGCATCTGCCACATCGATGGAGTTGCCTGCATATAGTCAGGCTTTACTTTTGACAGTAAAGCCATTAGTTGGAACCCATCTCTCGACGCTTCTTTCCCCACCAGGTAAACCTCTCCTCCTGACAGTAAGGGTAAATATAATTCCAGGCATGAAATATCAAAACTATATGTAGTGACAGCCATCATACTCATACCTGGAATAAATCCCAGATCCTGTTTCATTGACAGCAGAAAGTTCAACAAACTCTTATGCTCGATCATCACCCCCTTCGGACGACCTGTTGAACCCGAAGTATAGATCACATACGCCAGGTCACCCGGACTGATCCCGATTTCAGGTGCATCARCAGACTCCTGGCTGATAGCTTCCCGATCTTCGTCAACCAGCACCTGCTCTATGGAATCACCTAATAAGCCCGCGGTGCTCCGGCTCGTTAATGCCAGCGATGC
>NZ_JBFUJG010000415.1:0-975 GCF_056401495.1 Mucilaginibacter sp. P4_E8 | reverse complement strand
GGTCTTTTTTACCTGCAATTGCAGCTTCATTCAGTACTTTGGTTGTTTCCTGGAATGATGCAGCCGAGATAAACGATTTGGTACCTAATGATGCCCTGGTGATACCTTGCAGTATCGGGCTTGAAGTTGCCGCAATAGCATCACGTACTTCTACCAATTGCAGATCTTTACGTTTCAGGATCGAATTCTCATCACGCAACCTTCTTAATGATACAATTTGACCGGCTTTTAACGTAGTTGAATCACCTGGCTCAACAACAACCTTTTTATCAAATATCTCATCATTCTCGGTCATGAAATCCCAGCTATCAACAGCTTCACGCTCAAGGAAACGGGTATCACCTGCATCTTCAATAGCTACTTTCTGCATCATCTGGTGAACTATCACCTCAAAGTGTTTATCATTGATCTTCACACCTTGTAAACGGTAAACCTCTTGTATACCATTTACCAGGTATTCCTGTACTGCAGCCGGGCCTTTAATAGCCAGGATATCAGCAGGAGATATAGAACCATCAGACAATGGCATACCAGCCTTCACAAAGTCGTTATCCTGTACAAGGATGTGTTTTGACAATGGAACAAGGTATTTCTTGATCTGACCATCTTTTGATTCGATAGTCATTTCGCGGTTACCACGTTTAACGCCACCTAAGGTTACCACACCATCAATTTCGGTTACTACAGCCGGGTTTGATGGGTTACGTGCTTCAAACAACTCCGTTACACGTGGCAAACCACCGGTGATATCCCGGGTTTTACCAGTTGAACGAGGAATTTTAGCAATAACCTGTCCGGTTTGTAGTTTTTCGCCTTCTTCAACAGCAATGTGTGCCCCTACCGGGATGTTGTATCCTTTAATTACATTACCTTTTGTATCAGTAATTTGAATAACAGGGTTTTTAGTTTTATCCCTGGTATCAATAATTACTTTTTCGCGGTGACCAGTTTGCTCGTCAGATTCTTCACGGAAAG
>NZ_JBFUJG010000414.1:0-980 GCF_056401495.1 Mucilaginibacter sp. P4_E8 | reverse complement strand
AGATACAGCCATCAAACCGTAAGTACCCTGGTATTATATTTAATAACCTGGGCCGTGAAGCGGGCGACCAGATATTACAGGTTGAAAACTTAAGCAAGTCGCTCAATGGCGAGCTTTTATTCAACAACATTAGCTTTACCGTAAATAAAGGTGATAAAATTGCCATACTATCACAAAACAGTTTGGCTACCACCGCACTGTACAATATTTTAACCGGTAGGGATACCGATTTTAAAGGCACCTTTAAATGGGGTGTTACTATTAACGCGGCTGATATCCCTATTGATAATGCCGACTACTTTAAAGGAAAAGACGAGAACCTGATCGACTGGCTGCGTGAATATTCTCCGGGCGAAAAGGACGACCAGTTTATCCGCGGCTTCCTGGGCCGTATGTTGTTCTCGGGCGAAGAAGTATTGAAAAAAAGCAATGTACTATCGGGTGGCGAAAAAATGCGCTGCATGTTTAGCCGTATGATGCTGCAACAAGCCAATCTTTTAATGTTCGACGAGCCTACCAATCACCTTGATCTGGAATCGATCACGGCGCTTAATAATGGCATGAAAGACTTTAGGGGAACCATTCTGTTTACCTCACGAGATCATGAGCTGGTTGAAACTGTAGCCAACCGCGTTGTTGAATTAACTCCGGGTGGTTATATTGATAAGCTGATGACCTACGACGAGTACATCAACAGCGACGTAGTACAAAAACAACGCGAAGACTTGTACGCGATGGTATAATTATTTAAGGTAAAAGGCGAAGGGTAAAAACTGAAAGGTAAAGGATTCCGAAATTGAACATCCTAACTCCGAAACAGCGCAACCTTCTTAAGCGTATTTGAAAATAAACAGCTGTGAAAAACCGGAAAATTTTCGTTTATTTGCAACCCGGAAAAAAATAAATGACTTGGTAGCTCAGCCGGTAGAGCAACTGACTCTTAATCAGTGGGTCGAGAGTTCGATCCTCTCCCAGGTCAC
>NZ_JBFUJG010000413.1:0-988 GCF_056401495.1 Mucilaginibacter sp. P4_E8 | reverse complement strand
CTGGTAACCAGTGTTACACTTCTCCTGTCGGCAGATAATACTGCTTTTGAATTATTCAATTTTTTAACAGGCTTTGCAAATTTGAGGATTACCTTATAAGGCATATCTATCAGCATAGCCTTGGCCATCATAAAGGTTGATTGGGTTTTCTTTAAAAAGGCATTGAATTTAGCTTTATCAATTATCCTGTAAAATTTATGAGGGGTAATTTGATATGAGTAATAATCCTGTCCGGCTACCATTTGCCGGGCATCAAAGGTTTTGCTTGCTTTATCACTGCTCGAAAAAGCATTGATCTGGCTGTTAAGGGCAATTTTTGAAAGGTTTTGAAGATAGTATTGCAAATCGGCCGCATTTTTGGCCACATGCTTGATATTTACCTTCATGATACTTTTTTTAAGGTTCATGTTGATAGAGAGGTCGCTGCTTTTAGCCATATTACTTTCCTCTATGCTCATTTTTTGCTGTGTGCTATCGGGCATGGCACTATAAAAATTGAGGGTTGTGTCCTTAACCAGGCTAAACTGAGGGGTTTCTTTCACCGAGTCAGACATGAGGTTTACCAAAACTGATACCGCCTTGCTCATATCAAAACCATAAACTACATTACAGCTGCCATCGCTTTTAAAATCGTATTGCTCCTCAATATCTACGCAGGAGCTAAAACAAAGCATTGCCAAAAAAATTAAAGGGAAGTAAAGTTTTTTCATGGCTTAAGGGTTTTAAGTATTGATCAGACTTTCATGATGACAAATTTACACAGGCAATTATAATTGATGAGATAAGGTTATAGTTTGATAATTGGAGTAATAATAGCCATTATTAATTAAAATAAAAAGTACAAATGGAAAAGGTTTTACCTTACGTTTACCATTGGCCTTTATGCTTTCGGCTTAAATAGGTAGCTTTGCAAAATATTATGGCACACCAGATTCCAGACGACGGCTCGCTGCTTCCATTAATGGAAGAATTTTATACGATACAGGGC
>NZ_JBFUJG010000412.1:0-1001 GCF_056401495.1 Mucilaginibacter sp. P4_E8 | reverse complement strand
ACCATAGGGCCAGGAGTATTTGTACTATCGGCAATTGTAGCTATTGTTATAACCTTAGTTACTATTAGTTTCCAGGCCATTAAAGCGGCACTTACCAATCCGGTTAAAAGCTTAAGAAGTGAATAAAGAAAAGCCCAAAGCCTAAAGCTCAAAGCCGAAAGCTTTTTTAGTATTTAGAGTTTAGGTTTTAGAATTTAGAGATTAGAGTTTAGAAATTAGAATTTAAAAATATCATGATAAAGAATTACATTAAAATTGCCTGGCGTAACCTCAAGCGCAATAAGGCTTACGCGGCTATCAGCGTTATTGGTTTGGCATTAGGTATTGCCTGTGGCATACTGATCTTTACGCTGATCACCTACCACCTCAGTTTTGATACCTTTCATAACAATTCTGACAGGATCTTCCGTTTGTATACCGAGTGGCATGATGATGGTATTGGCAAATCAAATGGGGTGCCGCAACCTTTAGGTAAAACTTTCAGAAATGATTTTACCCTTGCCGAAAAAACTGCAAGGGTTATCAATTTTCATGATAATTTAATTACCATAACAAAAGGCAATGAGGTTAAAAAATTCAGGGAAGAAAATGGAGTAGCTTTTACCGAACCACAGTATTTTGACATTTTAAATTTCCCCTTGCTTAAGGGCGACAAAAAAACGGTATTGGTACAGCCTGGCGAAGCTATTATAACCGAAAAAATAGCCCGTAAATACTTTGGTGGCGAAAATGCCATCGGAAAAGTTTTCCGCCTGGATAATAAAGTGAATTTTACGATTACCGGCATTTTAAAAGATCTGCCTGCAAATACCGATCGTAAACAGGAGATCTACGTTTCTTATGGCAATATGGACGAATATACCGATAAGCGCCGTGAAGATAACTGGGGAGGGGTATACAGCGGAAGTGAGGCATTTACACGTTTAAAGCCAACTGTGACCATGGCACAGGGCAATAAAGCAATGGCCGAGATCGTGAAAAAGCATTATACCGGCCGCGAC
>NZ_JBFUJG010000411.1:0-1248 GCF_056401495.1 Mucilaginibacter sp. P4_E8 | reverse complement strand
ATCATATTCCTCTACAGGTATCTCAACTTCCCGGTATACACATTGTACCGGGATCCTGAACTTGTCATAATAAAACCCGCTCCGTAATATACTGTGTCCCGCTACCAACCGCGCCCAGCTACGAACAAACGAGGACTTATCCAGCCCGCTCAGACCAAGACGCATCTGCTGTACATATGCCCCTTCACCTGACGAATACAAACTCTCAAACAATATACCTTCCTGTAAACTGCTCAAACGGTATATACCCGTAATGCGGTCGCCTCTTCTTCCCTCCTCTGACTCCTCATCCAGGAAAGCATCCAGCTCCCGGTAACTCATCGCATCACTCAATCCATAATCCGACGGACTCCGCTGCGACCCCCGCGCTGACTGCTCGACACAATGGCTGATCAGTAACTCCAGTTCGCCTATATATTGATCCCCCAGCGAAGCGATCGTAGAGGATTCATACTGATTACTACTATAACTCCACCGAATCACCAGCTCACCATCCATTACTATGCCCGTAATATCGATCTTATGCCGGCGGGCCGTTTCTTCACTCACCGACCTGCCTGTGCTTTCCGATGCCCCCTGAAACCAACGGCCCTGCATCCGCCGATTCCCCCAGCTCCAGCAGTACAGGGTACAGGCTCGTAAACCACCCCACCGTACGGCTGTGGTCTATCGAACGGTCGATATCCTCACGACCGTGACCCTCCAGACCGATCACTATATGATCTTCCCCGGTAAAACGCGTCAGGGCCCCCAGCAGACCGCTTAACAAGATATCGTTGATCTCCGTATGGTACGCCTGAGGAACCTCCTGTAATAACAACCGCGTAGACTCACGGCTCAGCCTTGATAAATGCTGCACCGTCCCGGATGCCAATATTACTCCTTCGGGATCATGGTCTGATCTTAATGCCACATAACCCGACACTACACGATCCCAATAACTCCGCTGGCTTTGAAAACGCCTGCTCTTTCTATAATTCAACAACGCATTACTCCAATTCCTATAAGAACTTCCCTTTTCACCAAGGCTCAGCTCCTGACCTCCCTTCAATTGCTCCAGCAACTGCTCCAGGTCACCCACCAGGATACGCCACGATACCCCGTCTATAGCCAGGTGATGCACGATCACCAGCAAACGGTTATACCCCTCTTCATCAGGGCTCAGCATCAGCACCGCCCGCGTTAATACCCCGGCCCGGATATCCAGGCTCCGCTGATAATCATCCCCTGTCTTTTGTACAGCCTGCC
>NZ_JBFUJG010000410.1:0-1024 GCF_056401495.1 Mucilaginibacter sp. P4_E8 | reverse complement strand
ATTTAATTCATGCCATTTGGCATTATAAACATTTAATTTATGGTAAATCAAAACAACAACGGTATAACAATAACCGACGATGACATTAAAAAAGCAAAAGACTATAAAGATGCAATGGATGCTTTAAAAAACTCCATCAATGGAGTTAATAGTAAACTACCAGAATTTTCTGAGGACTTACAAGCCTTTGCTCAAATCAATAGGTGAAAAATCGATATAAATAATTGGTAGTTATTTACAATACTTATCAATTTCATCTTTGGAAAATATTTTTTCACCTAAATCAAGTGCCTTGTGAAAATCTAAACATGCACCGTTCTTATCGTTCATTTTTATTTTCAGCTCACCCCTTCTATAATAATAATAGCCCTTAGGCTTTGAAAGCTTTATACCTTGATTATAATCGTCTAAAGCACCCTGATAGTCTTTAATTTGTTCTTTAACATCGGCCCTGGCTAAATAACCACCTTTTAAATTAGATTTATCATCAATACACTTGGTATACGCTTTTATAGCACCATCATAATCTTTCAGGTTATCTTTCGCAACGCCTATTCCATAATTTACTTCTTTAATTGTTGGGTCAAGCTCATGTGCTTTGTTAAAATCAATTAGTGCCCCGGAATAATCTTGTAACCCCAATTTAGCGTGCCCGCGATTAACATAGGCTGCGGCATAATCAGGCTTCAGAGTTATAGCTTTAGAATAAAGCTCGGCGGTTATCTTGTAATTGTTGCCTATATACAAGCTATCGTTAGCTTCTTTAAAATAGGACTCGGCAGAGCGACTGCAGGAAAAAAGGGAAAATAATGAAATAATAAGCAGTGATAATTTTAGATTTTTCAATTTAATATAGATAAGGTTATTACTAACAAATATAGTAATTACACAAAAACAGCCAAATTATTTTGTAATTCAATTTTCATTCCATACAAATATTTAATACATGCAAAATCAAAACAATAGCGCCGGTATAACCGACGATGATATTAAAAAAGCAAAAGACTACAAGGATGCCCTGGAT
>NZ_JBFUJG010000409.1:0-1033 GCF_056401495.1 Mucilaginibacter sp. P4_E8 | reverse complement strand
TAGTTTATTGATCATAACGGTAACTATGCTCTCTATCTCGGTGATTGAACAGAAGATTGAGGATAAGCAGGCAGAATATGAAGATTATATAAACGGAAGGTACAACATGAAAGTGGAGTATTACGGATCAACGTTTAGTCCTGATACCCGTTCTGTTTTTGAATATTTAGTCGGTACAGGCCCCGGAACAAATGGTAGCAGGGCGGCAAATTCATTGGCTTATGATATATTATACAAAAAGCCGGGCTCCGCGGGCTTGCCTACCTCAATTCCTCCTAAATCAAATGAGTTTACTAAAAAATATTTAAGCCATCTGTATACAGAGGATTATGCAAAATCAACAGGTTCAAGAAGCGCTGTATTAGGAAATCCATTTAATTCGGCCTGTGCGTTTTTTATTGAGTTTGGCCTGATAGGATTTTTGGTATTGGCCTGGTTCCTTTTCAAGCTTACCAAAAAGTTTATTCTGCGGGCAAACTGGATATCTATTACAGTAGCCTGTATGATTATTTCAAATGTTATTACGGCGTTTATTGATCAAACACTTGAAAGTGTTGTACCTATGTTTTTAACGTATTTGATGATTGGATTGGCATGTAAAAGCTACTATTCATTAAAGGTGAATACTTAATAATATTGTTTTACCTATGAACAAATCAAATATGTCGTTCAGGAAATTTGTTTTACAGGACTGGGCGGCTAACAAACATAACACCAAAGGGCGGATAGTAACTTTGTGTTTTAGAATTGCAAATTACGGGCGTTGTAGTAAAACCGCCAGGTATCTTCTTTTACCATACAGAGTGTTTTATACCCTTTTGTTTGAATGGTTGCTGGGCATTGAAATTAAATATCAAACAGTTATTGGAGCAGGACTAAGAATTTTTCATATCCAGGCCATTGTTATTAATCAAGGTGCGGTTATTGGTGAAAACTGTACTTTACGACAATCAATCACTATTGGAAATAAAGTTGATGGCGGGCAATGCCCTGTTATCGGTAATAATGTTAATATAGGTGCTCAGGTATGCAT
>NZ_JBFUJG010000408.1:0-1071 GCF_056401495.1 Mucilaginibacter sp. P4_E8 | reverse complement strand
GTAGTAAACTGTGAATAGAATATACTATCTAACGCGTAAAAGTTAGATATATTTAACACATTAAATTGTGTTATTGATAATGGTGTTCATTAAAGCAATTGCAATTTATGCATTAAAATTAATGTTTTGTCGAAAAATTAATTATTTGAAATCTTAATTTTCTTTCATGCTTTTTAACTCATTAAACTTTGCATTTTTTTTACCGGTAATTTTTATTTTATACTGGTTATTAAATAAACAAAGTCTCCGTATCCAAAACATTCTGCTTTTGGTTGCCAGCTATTACTTTTATTCATGCTGGGATTACAGGTTTCTTTTCCTTCTTATTTTTTCAACCTTACTTGATTATTTCACCGGTATTAAAATGGCGGAAGCAAGCACCCCTCGGAGTAAAAAAGGTTGGTTTTGGTTAAGTGTGTTGGTTAATCTGGGCTTTTTGGGTGTATTCAAATATTACAATTTCTTCGGGCAATCATTTGTTGATATGTTTAGTCACCTTGGCGTGCACCTGCAACTTTCAACAATTAATGTGATTTTGCCGGTAGGTATTTCTTTTTATACTTTTCATGGTTTATCATATGTTATTGATATTTACAAAGACCRCATTAAACCTGAAAGAAATTTTATTGATTATTCATTATTTGTAAGCTTTTTTCCGCTTTTGGTGGCCGGGCCAATTGAACGGGCAACCCACCTTTTACCACAGTTAAAGAAAAAGAGGTATTTTGATTATAGTAAAGCAATTGATGGTTTAAGGCAAATTTTATGGGGCCTGTTTAAAAAAGTTGTAATTGCCGATAATTGCGCCGAATACGCTAACCTGATTTTTAATCATTCCTCTAATTACTCAGGAAGTTCATTAGTTCTTGGCGCTTTGTTATTTGCTTTTCAAATTTATTGTGATTTTTCTGGTTACTCAGATATAGCCATTGGCACAGCAAGGTTACTTGGTATTGATTTGTTAAGAAATTTTGCCTTTCCATACTTTTCAAGAGATATAGCCGAGTTTTGGAGGAGATGGCACATTTCATTATCAAGCTGGTTTAAAGATTATCTGTATATTCCCTTAGG
>NZ_JBFUJG010000407.1:0-1081 GCF_056401495.1 Mucilaginibacter sp. P4_E8 | reverse complement strand
TTCTGAAAGCTCAATTATCAATGCTATTTTATCAGTACCAGAAAAGATATAAGCCAGCCTGAACCCAAGGCAGGTAATAAATCTTATTTCAACAGCCACCGGCTTATTAACAAATGTCTGGTCAGCGATACAATCCCCTCATCCAATATTGTAATGAGATGAGTAAAGGAATTTTTCAACCAATAATTAACAATATATGAAAATTGCAATTGTGCATGATGATCTTGTACGCAAAGGCGGAGCAGAGCAGGTAGCATTAAGTTTTCACAATGCTTTTCCCAGTGCTCCTATTTACACGCTGGCGTATGACGCGAATAGTACCTACCCCGAGTTTAAAGATTGTAATATTAAAGTTAGCTGGTTTGGGCAATTCATTAAGAGTGAGAAAAATATGAAGCGCCTTTTTTTTCCATTGGGTGTTTTAGCCATGCAACGTTTAGATTTAAGGGAATACGATGTGGTTTTACAATCAACCACGCACTGTGCTAAATATGTACAAACAGCAGATGATGCACTTGTTATTACCTATTGCCATAATCCGTTCCGTTTAGTATGGGATACTGACTCATATGATAAAGTTAAGCAGGCAAACAGATTGAAAAGGACACTTTATGGAAAAGTTATTTCGATATTAAAAAAAATTGATACGGATGCTGCAAAAAGAACCGATTGGTTTATCACTAATGCGCAAGAGGTGGTGCACCGTATTAAGCAAGCTTATAATCCCCTAAATGAAATTACAGTAATTAATCCGCCGGTAAGGTGTAGTAATTTTTATGTTTCTAATTCAGTAAGCGATTACTATTTGATAGTATCACGTTTTGAATCTTACAAAAAGGTTGACCTGGTTATTGAGGCTTTTAATAAAATGCCCGATAAAAAGCTGGTTATTGTAGGTAAAGGCTCCCGGGAAAAGGAGATAAAGGAAAATGCCGGTAATAATATTACATTTTTAACCGGGTTAGACGCCGCCGATTTGGCAAGACTTTACGCTAACTGTAAAGCTTTTATTTTTCCACAGCTGGAAGATTATGGAATTACCCCGCTTGAGGCCAACGCGTCTGGAAGGCCTGTTATAGCC
>NZ_JBFUJG010000406.1:0-1094 GCF_056401495.1 Mucilaginibacter sp. P4_E8 | reverse complement strand
CGATGAAGACTAATACCCTTTTCTGTCAGGTTTGTGGCTTTTCATTTCCCACTACCTATAATGCCAGTTTTATTGAATGCCACCATTTAACTCCAATCAGCCAAGGTGGCGTAAGAGAAACCAAGCTCGATGATCTTGCTTTGGTATGTGCAAATTGCCATAGAATGCTTCATTTAAAATTTGAGGGTCAGTATTTACTATTAGATCAATTGAAAAATAGGATAATGTTTTTTCAAGGCATACAAGCCTCAATTATTTGAAATCCTAACAAAATGTAAGTCTTAAAAGAATTTTAATAATTTATGGAGGTGAAACAATAAACTACGCCTCTATTTTAGATTTTTATAGCAATTTAAATTGCATCAAAACGTACTTTTTCATAGCTTTGATGTAACCCATTTGCATTCAATTAGTTGCAAAAAATAGGTGAGCATCTGGTGAGCACCAGACTTTTAGAAAGTAAAAACATTGATTTTCAAAGATATATGGACATAGTTCATGTCCCGTCCATTCCGCTTAAGAGGGTTCAATTCCCTTGAAAACGCTTAAATCATCTGGTTTAAGCGTTTTTTTTGCTCACCTGGAACATACTTTCAAAAAATCTATCAAAAGGATGCTATTATTCCTATAGATTCTGAATTCAGGGACTTTGACTGGAAGCAGACGAAATGCGCACTGATCGAACTCATTTACAGTTGGCATGCGACAGAGGCATTTGGTAAAAAGAACCTGAAGGGTATCGTCAAGTTTATTGAAAAAAGCTTTAATGTCTCTTTGAGAAACTTTTATGATACTTATGATTGGCTTTGCGGACGGCCCAGTCCTACGGTCTATATTGACGAAAAGAGGGAAGCATTTATGTTGAGAATGCAAAAAAAGTTAAAATGACCCATTGCCAGAAATAGGTTGCTAAGATCGGCCTGACAAAGAACGCTTTTTATATGGAAGCGGTTTTAATTCCTGCTTCTACTGCAATTTCCGGAAAATTTTGTTTCAAGTGATCTGCGATTAAATTGATGTGTGTGCCTGCATTCACATAAGCTGTAGCTTTTCCCTGGAACTGTACATTGGTAACAAAGAGAGAAGATTTATGC
>NZ_JBFUJG010000405.1:0-1107 GCF_056401495.1 Mucilaginibacter sp. P4_E8 | reverse complement strand
GTATTATTCTCTCTATTTGACTCATTGACTTTCCGGGTCAAAACTAAGGAAACATTTTTTGATTTCAAAGTTTCCAATTGAAATTACATTTACAAGACAAAGGCCCATAAATGTGGAGGTATGCAGATGATTATCAATGTTGTTATATTTTTTAGTATAACTGTTGACTTTTTGAAAATTGGACATCTAACTTAAAGAATTTCAATTTTCATATTTGAATATCAGCACATCTGTGATCCGCACATCTAATTTCTTACCTTTGCAAAAATTTAAAAGAACATGACGCTTACTTCTCTTTCAGCAATTTCACCAATTGATGGCCGCTATCGCAATACAACTGCTGAACTTGCTAACTATTTTTCTGAATACGCACTTATCAAATACCGTGTGTTTGTGGAGATAGAATATTTTATCGCTTTAGTTGAATATCCTTTGCCCCAACTGCAACAGTTTGATAAAACTCTATCAGAAAAGTTACGCGACATCTACAGAAATTTTAGTGAAGCCGATGCTGAAAGCATAAAAGAGATTGAAAAAACAACCAATCATGATGTAAAAGCGGTAGAATATTTCATCAAAAAAGAGTTTGATAAATTAAGCCTCGAACCCTATAAAGAGTTCATCCATTTTGGACTTACATCGCAGGATATTAACAATACAGCTATCCCCTACACCTTTAAACTTGCCATAAACAACAGCTACTATCCATCTATAAATGAACTAGTTAGCACATTAAAAGGCTATGCCCAGGAGTGGGATCAGATACCTATGCTGGCACATACGCATGGGCAACCAGCCTCACCAACACGTTTGGGTAAAGAGATACAAGTTTTTATTGAACGTTTGGAAGGTCAGTTGCAGCAATTAAAGTCGGTATCTTATTCGGCCAAGTTTGGTGGTGCTACCGGCAATTTCAACGCGCACCATATTGCTTATCCGGGTAAGGATTGGAAAGCCTTCGGTAATCACTTTGTAAATGATGTATTGGGTTTAAGCCGTTCGCAGTTTACCACTCAAATTGAACATTATGATAATTTTGCCGCTCAATGTGATGCATTGAAAAGGATAAACAATATCCTGATTGATCTGGACCGCGATATGTGGACC
>NZ_JBFUJG010000404.1:0-1128 GCF_056401495.1 Mucilaginibacter sp. P4_E8 | reverse complement strand
GTATTAATGTTGCACACACTGGAGCACAACAAAGCACTGGTAACAATGCTGTATTCATGGTGCATAGCACCGTTATAACTGCAATCCAAAATGCCATACAAAATGTACAGGAGAATGGTTTTGTAGTTGTTAGTTTTAGGTAATGTAATATGTTATTGTACACTGGCAATTGAAATAAGAAATATACACCCATACCGATTATTAGTGAAGTAGATAATATTTCCATTATAGTGTGTATGTATATTTCTTGCCTAATTTAAATGGCAGTTGAATTATTTGTTTTTCAACAATTCCAACATCTTTATCTGTTTTATGATTCAGGTTCATTTTAATTATACTAACATCTGTAATTGAAATATCTCTGAGATTAAAACAGTAACAAATACTATCAGTATAGAAACACACATACAATATTGAAGCTGCTTCATTTTCATTTGCTATTTCTGTTAACCTGCGTAATTTATCAACTTCAAGATAAGCGGTGTTATATAACTTTGATGATATCTTTCTATCTTTTACTTCGATGAAATAATTTTTATTTCCATCCATAATACTGGTTGTTCTACCGGAGAAATCCCAACTCTCAAAGAAATTGTCTGATTCTATTAATTGATAATTTGAAAATCTTTTTATCATTTTATCCCTACCTATTTTTTCTGATTCTTCAAATGCGCTCATTATCTTAATTTTTTAATATCTTCTTTTATATCTTGCAACAATTCAATCATTGCAAAACAATCATTATCTATCATCCTGATAGTGTTATTAAATGTGTCTATCATTAGGTATGCGTTTATACTTTTGTCCTCAATGAAGTACGAGCCGTAAAACTTCAGCAATTGTAATTTTTTCTCTTTCATACTTATAAATATGTAGCAGAAATAAATAATTCACTTTTTTGAAAATAAATTTTAGTCATAAAAAAACCTCTGATAAATTAATACCAGAGGTTGCACATGTAAACACAAATTACATTATCACTTAACTATTTTATGCCAATCCGTTTTTAAAATATATAATGCTTCAACATTGAAATTCCCACCCCGATCATAACCAATTTCTGTACTTCGTTTAACAACGGGTATATCGTTATCTGTAATCAGCTTTTTTATTTTAGCTAAGGAATAT
>NZ_JBFUJG010000403.1:0-1131 GCF_056401495.1 Mucilaginibacter sp. P4_E8 | reverse complement strand
TATCAGGAATGTTGTTGGGTGGGTTTGGAGCAATTGCTTCCATTTCAGAATACCAATGATAAGCTACAATATCAAATTTTACACCATTCCAATCAAGCATTCTAAGAAAGCCATAATGTAACCAACCAGCAGCTATCATAGTTTTTGCGTCAGCATCTTTTGATTTAATGCCTACATCCATACCTTTTAAATAAGCACAAACAACATTAAACTTGGCACGATCGTAATCATTCTGGCTTGCTCCGGTTCTATTGGGCAGCAGCAATTTGAGTTCAAGGTCATTACCAAGCTCGTAATAAGTAAAGTATTGACCATATTTAGCTGCAAAGTTACTCCCCAGTGTTTTACCTGCCGTATAAGCGGCCGATGTGCTTGCCGAAAGGTCTAACGTTCGGGTGTAAAGCATGGGTAAGATCCTTACATTACCGGCCGCAGCAGCTTCTCTAAGGGGCTCAAATAAGTAAGGAACGGTTATGGTTCCGTCAGATGTGGTTTGGATATCCACCCGGTACCAGTTCATTCCCATGCCTTTGATTAATTGAATTTGCTTAGTAGGCCCGGTTTTGATATAAGGTGCATCTCCCAGTGGGTGCCCTGATATACCTAATTGTAAACTGGAGCCGCTGACTGAAATTTTACTGGTGGTGCTCACTGCGGCCAGTGATTGCATTTCTTGTGAAGGTTGAGGAGTTGTTTCTACGGGTTGAACGTCATCTTTTCTCGAGCAGGAGGCTAAAATAATGCAGGCGAGGCCCGTCAAACTTACGATTTTAAGTTGATTTTTTTTTAACATAAGCGGGTTTTTTTAATTAATAGTATTAGCTAAACGTTACTTTCGTTAAAAATGTTGCATTAAATGTCTTAATAATTAATAAATTGGTAAATCTAAAATCACTTAAAACAATTTTGATTTACGTTTAAAGCGCCATTTGCTTTCTTTTTGAGGGAGTTATGAAATACTTAGTGTATTGAATTTGTTACAAAAAGACTAAGGAAAAATTTAGCAAAATGATGCCAAATTTACTTTTAAGGCAAATTTAGGATAGATAACAGCAAAGAAAAGTCTGGCAGAATTTTACTTTAATTGCCGGAGAGGCATTAAACGCACAGGGCTGTGAAATAAAAATTAAC
>NZ_JBFUJG010000402.1:0-1140 GCF_056401495.1 Mucilaginibacter sp. P4_E8 | reverse complement strand
CTTTAGGGCGTCTTTAAACGAAGCCGCTAATCAAAAAGCTCCCCCTTTAGGGGGCCGGGGGGCTAAAACGGCGGCTCATCATCAATATCATCCATACGTGACGGACGGATGATGAAATTGCTCTGTTTCTCAAAATCCTGTGATGGTGCAAGACCCGAGAACGCGCTGCCTGATGCCGGCGGGAAACCTTCCACACCTTCTTCAAGATTAGCAAACTTTACGTATTTGCCCACAAATTTCAACCGCACTGTACCGGTTTCACCGTTACGGTGCTTGGCTATAATTACCTCGCCTACGTTATTTGTAGGGTTACCGTCTTCATCTTCTGTTAAGCCATAATATTCCGGGCGGTAAAGGAACAGTACCATATCCGCATCCTGCTCAATTGAACCAGATTCACGTAAATCCGAAAGCATTGGCCTTTTGGAGTTACCGGGCCTGGTTTCAACCGCACGGCTTAATTGAGATAGCGCTATCACCGGCACATTAAGTTCTTTAGCTACGGATTTTAATGCTCTTGATATACTACCAATTTCCTGCTCACGGTTACCGCCTCCATTTTTCCCCTCGCCTTTGCCATGCATCAATTGCAAATAGTCAATAATGATGAGCTGAATATCGTGCTGTGATTTTAAGCGGCGGCATTTGGCCCTGAATTCAAAAATATTAAGGGCTGGTGTATCATCAATAATTAAAGTAGCCTGTTCTAGGCGACCAATTTTAGAGTGGATCTGCTGCCATTCCCATTCTTCCAGTGTTCCTTTACGGATCTTTTCCTGTTCAATTTCTGTTTCGCCGGATATTAAACGGTTAACCAACTGAACAGAGGACATTTCGAGTGAGAAAACCACCACCGGTTTATCAAAATCAACTGCCGCATTACGGGCACAGCTAAGCACAAAGGCTGTTTTACCCATTGCGGGGCGGGCGGCTATAATCACCAGATCGGATTTTTGCCAGCCTGAGGTCATTCTGTCAAGACTGGTAAATCCTGAAGGTACACCTGTTAATCCATCTTTTTTATCTTTAAGGGCCTCAATATCCTTTAAAGCTTCATGCACCAGGTCGTCCATTTTTCGGGCATCACGGCGCAGGTTGCTTTGTGCAATTTCAAAAAGATTCTTTTCGGCCCTGTCCAGC
>NZ_JBFUJG010000401.1:0-1149 GCF_056401495.1 Mucilaginibacter sp. P4_E8 | reverse complement strand
AAAACACAGTAGTTAAAACCAGTGGTTTACCTGCATTAGCTGGAAATCAAGTATGCCGGGCAATCACAAGTGGTAACACTATTCAACTTTATAAAAGTGGTGTATTAACAATAACAATAAGCATTTCAGAAATATTAGGTTTAAATGGTAATCTTCAAAATCTTCAATTTGGTGTTGCGGCTTTTGATCCAACTGGAACAGCTTTAACAGCAGGTGTAACTATTGTCAAAGCATTTAGTTGGCTAACCAATTCCCCTATGAGGATGGTACTTGATAATCTGGTAGGTACAGTTGCCAGTGGAGGTACATCCAACAATCTAAAAGGTAAAAACATATCATTCATAGGAGATTCTATAACCACCCCTGATTATGGTGGTAACACTTCAAGTAGTATCTATCCTGCCTTAATTAGAGATAGATATTTTTCGAATATTTTTATCAATGCAATAGCAGGTACACCAGTTGCTGAGAAATCAGGATATTTTGGATTTGTAACTAATACCAGATGGCAGAGCCTTAACAGCACTTTTACACCTGATGCCATAGTAATATTTGGTGGTACAAATGACTTCGGAGGCCGTAACGTACCATTAGGTACAATCAATGATGATCCTGTAACAAGCAAAACAACCTTTTACGGTGGTTTGAAGTACTTATACAGCAGTATTATTCAGGCAAACTTAACCTCTAAGGTTTTCCATATGACCCCATTACATAGGGGTGAAAGCGGTTTTCCAGAGGTTAACACCGGGACTACATTTACCTTAGTTCAATACATCACAGCTATCAAAGAGGTAGCTCAATTGTATGGGGTAATAGTAATTGATACATTCAACAACTCAGGATTTAATTACTACAATATGCAAATAGGAGCTTATACTGCTGATAGCTTGCATCTAACACCATTAGGTCAATCAAGGTTGGCTGATTATGTCGGGAACGTTTTGAATAATCATTTTAAAAATTAAATAACTAATTATTGAACAATATAATTGAAGGCATCTTAAGTGATGCCTTTTTTATTTATATATTTATAAATCAAAACCTTATCAAATGTTCAACCTGCCTTTTCCCACTGATAGCTTATATAAATTCAGTTTTATGTTTGGCTTAGTTTTAATTGTTTTTTCTTTTTACTATAAAGACAAC
>NZ_JBFUJG010000400.1:0-1160 GCF_056401495.1 Mucilaginibacter sp. P4_E8 | reverse complement strand
CACCCAACACGACTCATAACCCCAGACTTATGACTCACGACTTATGACTCACGACTCAACTACCACTCCTTGGTTGATATTTTATTGATTTTCTTTTCCTCCTTTGGTAAGGCAGATGTTTTAAGCATATATGCTTTTAAAACACCTCCGGCCTGCCTGCTGTTAAGCAATATCCTGCCGAGGTATTCATCAAAATCAGTTTTATCTACCTTCCCTTGTGCACGCTCCATTGGTATGCTTATACCCGGAACAGGCTCATAAACATTGTACCGGTTACGCTGGTATGGGATATATACAAAATCGGTAAACCAATAACGGTATTTTGAATCCTTAACCTCAATACGCATGGTATAATTTATGGCGCCGTCTTCGTGGGTGGCAATAAATCCTTTTTTTGATACCAGGAAACTTCCCTTGCCTGTTAATACCCCCTGTGCCTTATCGGTAGTTAACGCGGTTAGCTTACCCTTTGGATAGGCTGTTTTTATAAAGTACAGCCCCCTTTTGTACAAGGTATCAGCGCTTACACCTGGCTGACTAACTGTTTGATAATAAATATATTTATCGTTTTCATCAAACGACAAGGAATCCTTTTGTGCAGCCGCAGTTTGGGCCAACAGGATACAAACAAAGGCGATAAGTATATTTTTCATCAGCATGTATTGTTATATTAGTTACGAAGCCGGCCTTAAATCATTTCGGTGTTTTTAAGCCACTCCCGGGATGTTTTCCCGCTATAAAGATAAAAGCCGCTCCGGTTAATCGGAGCGGCTTTTGATAAAAAGATATTATTTTATTTTTTAGAACGCGTACACCGCGGCTAAAACAAACTGTGAAGCGTTTTTAGACGGATCACCGGAGTGATTGGTAAATGCCTCTGCCGATCCGTTATCTAACCTAACCTCTGGGATCAGTGACAGCGGACCTGCTTTGATGTTAGCTGTAAATGTTACCGCGGTTACATGTTCGCCTGCTGCAGGGCCTGCCAAAACAAAATCACCGGTTTTGGTTTTAAAATACTCACCCCTTAATCCCAGGGTTACATCTTTTGATACCGCTATCTGTGGGTATAAGGCCACGCCTGTAAAACCGCCGGTTACGCCATTGGTGGCTTTGTAATCAGCCGCGTTTAAACCCAGTTTAAAGGCATCGGTGATCTG
>NZ_JBFUJG010000399.1:0-1162 GCF_056401495.1 Mucilaginibacter sp. P4_E8 | reverse complement strand
ATCAACAAATGATAATCCTGCTAAAAGAAATCCACATATTGCAATTACAACGTCACACCAGAAATCACTCATTCGATAAGGTTTAATCAAATATACATTTTTTAAATATCTTTATTATTGCTAATAATTTTAGCATAACTTTGCTATTAATTGCAAAATGAATGAGATTGAATTTATTGATAGTGATAACAGACTTATAAAGTTATCTGCTCCAGCAGGTGGTTCAGGCAGTTATCATATTTATATTGATAAGTTTTATTGCGGTAATCTGGTTTACAGTAATGGTAAATGGATAGGGCATTTGAATGATAACGATTTAACTACAGAAGATATTCAAATTTTAGGAGACATAATTGATATGAAAAAATGATTACCACAACAAACTTAATTATGGTACGGGTATATCTTAAACAGGAACTACCCCCACCTTACAATGAACTGATTACTATTGAAGATGATAAAATAGTTATCTCCTTACCTGATAATGGTAAATCCTTTAATACTAACTATGATGAAGTTCTTAAACTKGTTAATGATAATGTAGCACGTCAGGAATAGGGAATGTGAGTTGGATTTTAGGGTTAAAGGAGTTAACCAGTTAAGGGATTTTAAAATTTATAAGTAAATAGGTTAGTGAAAAATTTAACTTAGAGAATGTTTAAAAAAAGTAGAGTTGTAGCAAAAGAATTAGTTGGAATAATCGCTCAGTTAGTTAGTTTTTTGACCAACAACTATCACGTCAAACTTCTCGATAATAGTAACAACGACTTCAATAAGCAGCCTTTAATATTTTTGTTTACTATGCTTTACAAACTTAATGGTGGCTTAGGTAGTACTGTTTTTTTTATTAAAGGCTTTGAGCTTACTCCCTATAGAGACAGCTTGTTCCTGTTGTTAAGAACAATGATCTCCGATTCAATTAGTGCATTATATGTAATCAATAAGTCAGAAGATGAGGTTTCTTTAATTGAAAATATCCGGGCGTTTAATTACAATCACATTAGTTTTACTATTAAGAATATAAAGAACTACGGGAGCATATTATATAATCATAATCCGCAAAAAATTAATGCCTTAGTCAACGAAATAAAGAATAATTACAGTGACTATTTTAACGAAGATGGAACGGACAAATACAATTCAAGGGCAGATAATTTTACTT
>NZ_JBFUJG010000398.1:0-1185 GCF_056401495.1 Mucilaginibacter sp. P4_E8 | reverse complement strand
GGGTACAGAGTATGAAATGTTTTTTAATGATGCAACGGTTGCCGATGTTTTACAGCGGGTCGAAAAAAAATTCGAAATAAAGATCAATCGTGAAAATTCAAAATTAAGCAACATTCGCATAACGGCCGATTTCACTGACCAATCATTAGTGAACACCATGAATATGATATGTGAGGCGCTTAATCTTGATTATAAAATAAACGAGCGGTCTGTAACCGTAACTGATAAACTCAACTTAACTAAATAGAATAACTAATTAAATTAAACTAAAGAAAGGCGTATGATTAAATAAAAACTCTCTTCAAAAAAAAGCAGAGATGTTGAAGCCACCTCTGCTCTAAATTTTCCCAGGTCTTAAAAATTAGTAAGATAACCCATTGCTGTGGGTAAGGGATTTTTTTGTCTCATTCTATTCAAAAATCAACAAAACAAACAAATGTATGCAAAAATGTAAGGAAAAGAAAAAGGTTCTTTTAATTAAGC
The DNA here is from genome assembly GCF_056401495.1 of Mucilaginibacter sp. P4_E8. Taxonomy (NCBI): domain Bacteria; kingdom Pseudomonadati; phylum Bacteroidota; class Sphingobacteriia; order Sphingobacteriales; family Sphingobacteriaceae; genus Mucilaginibacter; species Mucilaginibacter sp. P4_E8. The sequence goes on along the minus strand of NZ_JBFUJG010000398.1, from coordinate 702 downwards.
TAATGCGAATATCAATTTTACAATTTATAGCTGTAATCATGATCTCAGGCGTTGCATTCGCTAACCCTGACTATGCCCAGGGTATTTTAAATAAAAGGCTTTCAATCAACTTGAAAAATGTTACCCTGGAAGAGGCTTTGAATAACATTAAGAATAAAGTTGAGGTGAAATTTGTTTACAGTTCAAGCATAATTCCGCTCAAAAGCAAGGTAAGTGTTAATGCCAGTCAGGAAAGATTAAGCGATGTATTGAATAAGATCCTGATTAAACTGGATATTGACTATAGCGTAAATGAACATAGTGGGTATATCATMTTAAAAAAAAATTACGGTTTAGTTTCAGATAACGCGGTAAAAGATAGTAGCAACTGGATAGCAAACATCCAGGATCATATTGTTACGGGTAAGGTCACGGTAAAAGCCGACGGCACTACATTACCCGGCGTTAGCATTATGGTTAAAGGTACAAAAGTGGGTACCGTTACCGATATAGATGGGAACTTTAAAATAAATGTTCCTAATAGTGCCAGCATTTTGGTTTTTACCTATATCAGTTTTGATACGCAGGAAGTAACAGTCGGCGAATCGACGGTTATTAATGTTCAGCTTACTCAAAACTCAAAAACGCTTAATGAGGTAGTGGTAACCGCTGCCGGTATCAGGCGTGAAAAATCATCATTAGGCTATTCTGTAAGTACAGTAA
>NZ_JBFUJG010000397.1:0-1208 GCF_056401495.1 Mucilaginibacter sp. P4_E8 | reverse complement strand
ATCTTTACCTGGTCATCCATACGGCCCAGGTACTCTATATTACCGTCAGGCAACCAGCGGCAAAGGTCCCCCGTCTTATACAATCGCCCGCCTTCTTCACCGTAGGGGTCCGGTATGAAACGCTCTGCCGTCAGATCCGAACGGTTCAGGTATCCTCGTGCAAGACCTGCTCCCCCGATATGCAACTCGCCGGGTACACCGATAGGATTTTGATGCCCGTTTTTTGATAAAATGTACAACCTTGTATCGGAGAATGGTTGCCCTATGGGTATTATACTGTGTTTTAAATTTAAGTCTATTTTATAGATACATTTTCCTATAGTTGTTTCGGTCGGCCCATAATGATTATAAACATCTCCTTTATATGCTACTGAAAACAATTTCTCTACGATATTTAATGGCATTGCTTCACCACCAAATACGATAACCTTTGCAGGTAAAAGTATATTACCATCCTTAATGTAAGAGTTCCACAGGGAGGGAACGATCTTTATACAATCAACATGATTATCTTTTAAATATCTTGCTAAACCCTGTCCATCAAATAAAATTGATTCAGATGGGACATGTAAATTTCCGCCTAAAGTCAAAGCAGAAAATAATATGGAATGACCCGCATCAGCGGTAAGTGGTGAAAAAAACATAAACGATGTACATTTTTGTAAATCAGCACTATCAATCATACCATATACATGATCCACCACGTTGCGGTGTTCGATCATTACACCCTTCGGACGCCCTGTTGAACCCGAAGTATAGATCACATACGCCAGGTCTTCCGAACGAACTTCAGCAGGCACCGGCCCCGACGGATAAACCGACAGCAGCTCCGATAAACTGTCCAGGCTTACCACCAGCGCATCCGGGCTCGCTTCCGAAAGCTGATCCTGGTAGACACTCTCGCCGAGGATCAGCGATGCTCCGGTATCCTGAAGCATATAACTGATCCGGTCCGCAGGGTAATCCGGATCCACCGGCACATAAGCACCCCCCGCCTTCAGCACCCCAAGGATCCCGATGATCATCTCCAGGGAACGGCCAAGACAGATCGGTACCAGCGTCTCCGATACAACACCRCGGCTCCGCAGGAAATGCCCCAGCTGGTTCGACCGGGCATCCAGCTCACGGTAGCTCAGACGGCTATCCCCGTAAACCACAGCGGTCTCTTCTCCCCGAAGCATTACCTGCTCCCTGAACAGGTCCAGCAG
>NZ_JBFUJG010000396.1:0-1248 GCF_056401495.1 Mucilaginibacter sp. P4_E8 | reverse complement strand
CTATTGATCATATAGGGAATTTGCCGTTAGATGAATATATAAATGGAGTTAAATATAATCGTATAGTAAGTAATCCAAATTATTACAAAAGCGGTAGGTTTGGGCGCGATGTAAGCTCTATTATAAAGTTCTCTTTTAAATTACACCCTTATTTTAAAGGCAATTGGGACGCCATAATTTTTAATCAGTTCCCCATGTTGCCCTCTTTGTTTTACAAATGGTTGTATAAAAAAAGGAGCAGAACCGTTGTAGATTTTGTGGAGCATCGCGATTCAAAACTATGGCGCTTTATAAATAGCCAAATTTTAAATGCTACCGATGATGTTGTTTGTATTAGTAATCATGTGAGGTCATGTGTTAAGCAATACCGCAAAAATCATCTGCATGTGATACCAAGTTTGGTAGATACCACGCTGGCCCAATCTTTAAAAAAGGAATATTATACATTTTTAGGTCGCCTGGAAGAGCATAAACATCCTGAACATGCCATTGAGGCTGTATTACATTATAACCGCTTATATAATACGATAAGGGTATTGCACATTATGGGTTCAGGTAGTTTATATAATGATCTGGCTCAAAAATATGGATCAAATGAATATATCGTTTTTCATGGTCTTGTAAATGACGAAGAAAAAAATAAGTTGTTTCAGGAGGCAAGGCTTTTGATATTGCCATCTGAAAGGGAAGGGTTGCCAAAAGTGGTAATTGAAGCTATGGCGTACGGAATTCCTACATTAACAACCAATTATGCAGGTAATGGTACGCAATATTTTGTAAAAGAAGAGGGAATTGGTGAAGTAGCCGAACCCAATATTGACGCCCTGGCAGAAAAAATACACCAAATTGAAACAGATTACGAAAACTATTCTGATCAATGTATGCAAATTAAATCTGAATTTGATTTGCATTTAAATAGCATAAAATACCTTAATATATTACAATGAATAAAACAGATCAAATTTTAGTAACAGGTGGAAATGGATTTATAGGATCACATATAATTGACTTTTTAATTAACAATGGATATACCAGTGTAATTTCGTTAGATAATTTATCAGGTTCAAATTATGGGAATAATTTAAACGTAAATCCACAATGTAAATATGTTTATGGTGATTTGGGTAATTTGGCATTTTTAGATAAATTTTTCTCTGATAATCAAATCAGTTATATCTTTCATATTGGCGCCAACGGAAATGTACCATATAGTAATGATTTCCCTACGGTTGATTTTAATAGTAATGC
>NZ_JBFUJG010000395.1:0-1250 GCF_056401495.1 Mucilaginibacter sp. P4_E8 | reverse complement strand
TTGCTGCTCTGCGGTATAACTATCAATACGAATATAAAAAAGCTAAGGAAAAAACAGATCTTAACTTTACCAATAATATTGAATTAAACATTTACCTGAGGTATGATGATGAAAGTTTAGTAGAGGCCTTGAATTTTGAACACATACAAGAGCGCTACTATTCAGGTAGTTATAAATTTGTTATCGGGAAAATCAATTTGCAAAATCTAATCGATAACCAAACCCGTATATCTGAAAGCAAAGCATTTATCGCTTTTGCCGATCAACTTACGGGGGTCAGTTTAGCATCGGCATCAAAACAAACAGCGGAAGTTTTGTAATAGGTTGTTTGTAATTAAAAAAGGCTCTCAAAAGGAGCCTTTTTTAATTTTAACTCCCCAATGTTATTTAGCAAAATAAGCACCTATCCGTTTACCATAAGCCACCGTGATAATACCAATAAATATTCTTGCGCATGATGACACGACATCACGCTGATCACCTACGGTTGATAAATTATACAGACGATATATAAGATCTGGCAAACTATTAACGATCAGTAATCCTCCAATGATGACTAATGCAATCTCGTATATTACCTTTCTATCGGCAAAAAGCTTTACATTCTCCTGCTGATCAGATACATTGGTTACCAGGCGGGTGATAAATTTTGTTTTAGCAATTAAAAATATTGCCAGGATCAGCAACAAGCCAAAGTTCAATCCATTTATCCATAATAAATTAACCTGTTCAATTCCCTGATCGGCGTTCATTCCAGAACCATGCCCTCTTATAAACGTTAGCAAACCCGGTAATTTTGAAATATCGGCCACTAAAAGGTAAATACCCAGAATTTTTATGGTTATTTCATAAATATCAAACTTCTTCATTTTTTGCTTGGGGATAAGGTTTACAGCGCGACGAATATAAACAAATGTGGCACATATTGAATAGATGGAAAGCTGATTGTAGAAAAAGGCTGGGGAAGATGCAATTCCTTTCTTTAGAGAGATGCTCGTATAAACACACCCCTGCCATCACACGTTTCAGCGCGCCCCCTCAAGAGAGGAGTAGCCTATCAATAGACAGTTGGGTTATTGGGTAGGTTAAATTCCCTCCTTGGGGAGGGGCGCGATGGTTTGTGTAATGGCAGGGAGGGGTTTATTCGTGATGTAGGTTGCATAAACCCCTCCCTACACCCTCCCGTCGGGAGGGAATCGCACAGGCCAACACTTTAAAATTTAATCCTGTCTTTTCATAGGCTATTAATC
>NZ_JBFUJG010000394.1:0-1258 GCF_056401495.1 Mucilaginibacter sp. P4_E8 | reverse complement strand
TACTGTACCTTCATATCTATTAATAATAATCTTAATTGGTGTTTTTTTCCTTTTTCCTTTAAACACTCCTAAGTACAAGCAAACTTTTTGGGAGTTCTTTTTATTCGTTGCCATATTTATTACTTTCAGCTTCATTACTCAAGTAAGTAATTGGTTATACCCGGTCACTGTTCCTAAAAGCATTGTATTAATTGATGCCAGTGATTATTCTACATTAATTTTAAGAGGCAGCTTAATTACACAATCGGCATATTTGATTATAAATGTTTTTTTATACCTGATTATAAAGAACTATTCTGATGAGAATTTAGTTAAAGCGATCAACTGGGCATTCAGGCTACTTATTTTGTATGGTATATATGAGTTTGTATTTTATTTGATATTTAACTCTTCGGGAGATTTTATAAGTAACCGAATTTATAGTAACCAACAGGATGGTGTAATTGGTGGGTCATTCCAGCTTCAACCGATAGGTGCTATGAATTTGTTAAGAATAAAGGGATATACCGGGGAGCCATCTATGTTTTCATTTGTAACGTTACCATACTTTGCTTTATTGATAGGTATGAGAAAGAAATGGGAAGCCATTGTTTGTTTAGGTTGTTTGATATTAACCTTTTCTACAACAGCTTTTTTGGGGTTATTTGTTTATGTTCTTTATCAAATGTTTTTTTCTTCGAATAAWAAAGTAAGATATACATTACTACTAATTGCGGCAAGCTTAATAGGAATATTTGTATTTCTTTATGCAACAAACGATATTTTTAACGGATTAATAAACGCGGTATTTATTGACAAGTTTTCCGGACAAACAGTTTCCGGAGATGAAAGATCTTCGTTTTTCCTGGCAACATTTAATTTCTGGCGTACGTCAGATATACTGCATATTTTATTTGGATATGGCTTTGGGTTTGCCAGATCAACAGACTTTTTTAGTACATTATTATTTAATGTTGGCTTGTTAGGGCTTATAGCTTTTACTTTATTTATTTTTAGCCACTTATTAATCCCTATTAAAGATAAGTATTTGAAAGAAAATTATCATGCGGCCGTAATTATGATGTTTTTCGTTATGATGATTTCTGTTCCTGAATTTGCGTACTGTAGTTTTTGGGTTATTTTGGCGAGCGGTTATGTTTTTAAAAATTACAACTTAAAGAATATTAATGTTATACATAAACTCTAGGTTTTTGACGCAAAATTTAACTGGCGTACAAAGATTTGGCTTTGAAATATCAAAACAACTCGCAGTTAAAAG
>NZ_JBFUJG010000393.1:0-1266 GCF_056401495.1 Mucilaginibacter sp. P4_E8 | reverse complement strand
GTATTGGCTATCAGGCTACCATGCTTATACTGAAATATGCCTTCTTTTTTAAAAATCTGGACAGTTTATATTTAAGAGTACATCCCGCTAATATCCCGGCTTTATCCATCTATGAAAAAGCCGGATTCGATATTGTCGGTGAAAAAGATGGTCTGGTCAGGATGAGTATTTCAAAAAAAAAATTCATGGCCCTGGAAACCTCGGATAAATGATTGCTATATAAAACTAAATTAAACCAAACCACATGATCAAATTATTGACAATCCATGATAAGCTGGAATGGACTTCTTATGTACAGAAAGCAGCAGAGTATGATTTTTATCATACCTGGCATTATCATGCATTAGAAACGGGGCAGGGTATACCTCTTTTGTTTGTTTATCAGGAACATGACGATTATATCGCATTTCCGCTGCTTAAAAGGCCAATTCCTGGATCTGATCTTTACGATCTTGGCAGTGTGTATGGTTATACAGGTCCTTTTTCAAACAAAAAAATGGATGAATTGGGTAATACATTAAAGGAAAATTTTAAACATGCCTTTCAGGATTTTCTTATAGACGGAAAATATGTTTCTGTATTTACCAGGATGCATCCATTTTTTAAGCAGCAACTACTGCTTGAAAAATTTGGAGGTATATATGAAAATGGTCGTACCGTAGTTATTGACCTGTCAGAGAGTATAGAGGAGCAGCGTAATAAATACAAGCAATCAACTATGGATGCAATAAAGCATGCCTGGAACAAGGGTTTTAAGGTTAAAGAGGAGAGAGGACCCGATGCCATTGCGTTGTTTGTGAAAATTTATCTGGAAAACATGAACCGGGTAGGTGCTTCACCTTATTATTTTTTTAACCAGGAATACTTTAACAAAATTTTAAACACTCCTGAATATGATGCCCGTCTGATAACAGCGTATGATGGTGATATAGCAATTTGCAGCACCATAATCATGTTTACCAATGGCATTATCCAGGCACATTTAATAGGAACGCTTAACGAATACCTGCATCATAGCCCCGCTAAGTTTATGGCCGATGAGATTTCAATATTGGGCAGATCGCTGGGTATGCGCTACTATAATTTGGGGGGCGGGCTTGGTTTTAAAGAAGATGCTCTTTTTAAATGGAAGTTAGGCTTTACAGAGCATTGTTTAGATTATAAAAGCTGGCGCTATATTGCCAACCCCGCTATATATCAAGAACTGCTTGATAAAAAAGATATTGATAAAAACGCCGATATCGATTTTTTTCCGCTATACAGATA
>NZ_JBFUJG010000392.1:0-1281 GCF_056401495.1 Mucilaginibacter sp. P4_E8 | reverse complement strand
GATCCTGTGTTACAATTAGTATAGTTAAGAACCTGAAACAACATTCACTCTCCCCACAAAGTTAGCTGATACATCAGCACATAGTCGTTTCACTTCAAGGTAGTATCACGAAAATGGGTATTCCATTGGCATGGAAGCCTTCCGCATTTTCTTAGCTCTCCACCTTGCCTTAGTGCTTCTGTTCAGCAGTTCGTTCGTTCGAGAATTCACTCGACATTAAAACTTACTGCACTGTTACCTTTTGAGAAAATGTGCTTATACTTTTATTATAAAGAGGACATTGGTGAATGGAGGAACGTTTGAACTTTCATCCGTTACATATGAATGAATATGATGCCCCCCACAAAGTCCTGGGGGGTGACGGTCACCTTCCCTGTAATCGATTTCGCCTTTTGCATATTGCGTTGTTCCCGTATGAACGTGAGACTCATCTCCTCCACTTATCCCAAGCTCATCGAGTGACCCTGAACCTCTCAAAAACTTAGTCAGTAATGTAGGAGTTCCATTATCGCCATTACATATTTGCCATCCATCCGGTGGAGTAATTTGTCTAACGGGTTGTCCTGTTTTTGGATCCGGAATTTCAACAATGTGCTCCTCACTTGGCCACCAAGATAGGATTGTTCCTTTGGGAACGCCGAAAGGAGCTAATGCAGTTTGCCCAATATCTCTTGCTAATGTTTCCCGGGTCGAGGGATAGGCCTTCAATGTAGGCCAGAAGGAAGAAAGGGTTGCTTCAATAGGACCTTGAGTAATCTTTATAGTTCCAAGTCTTAATAAAGCAAGAAATTGATTGATGTCATCAAATGAAGTCATTATCCACATATTAGCGTATTCTTCGGGAACAATAGAATCAGCAAAAATCTCAGCCCTAAATTGTACATTCATTGTGCGAAGTAATTGTTCGTTATGACCATCAGCCCCAGCATTTGCACCCCACCCTGAAAAAGCAGCTGAAAAATCTATACGTTCCTTTTCATCTAATGATTGAAGGGCTCCTCTAATTGCGATTCTTATCGCGTATTTAATGGAGCTAACATAATGAGAACCATAACTCTGAATAAATTGCATTCTCCTTTGTTCAATAGAGGGTATATCTTCACTATTTGGCGGCAAACTCCAAGTTAGTGATGGTACAATTAAAGTATCATCGCTGCCTGTTGTTTCAATTATTATATAAGACGATTGCTCATGCTTTCGTCTTTCACTTGYAACGGCCAATGCAGTATTAAAGCTTGCAAGTCCAAAACTTCCCTTAAAGTAGGCCGATAACATTTTAGC
>NZ_JBFUJG010000391.1:0-1285 GCF_056401495.1 Mucilaginibacter sp. P4_E8 | reverse complement strand
GCCTTAATAGGTGCTTAATTAGAATAAGTAAATTATTACAAACCTCTTAGTTAATTCTAAGGGGTTTTTTTATACCCTGCAATTAATAATGTATAGACATACTATTTATCTGTAGGGATTATGATTTTAATTGATATAGATAAAGCAACACAGTATTTAGTATTGACTCTAACTGAGAAAACTACAGTTATTGAACCAGTATACACATTGAATTTCTTCAATGATGCCAATAAAAATGAGTATTCAATTTCATTAGAAAATGCTTTATCTGCTACCAATAGTAGGTATGATCTATTTGAATTAAGTACATCATTATTTGATGGTATGCCTACAGGTTATTATACCTATAGTATCTATCAGGATGAAGCTAAATTATCTAAGATAGAAACAGGTAAATTATTGATAAAAGGTAATGATGAAGCAGTTGAAATTATTAGCCCGATAAGAAATGAAGAATATATAATATATAAATAATGAGTGAGATAAGTGCAGGAGATAAGGGATTTCAACAATTGATTACATTTTCAAGAAGTATTACACCATTACCGATAGAAATAAAACAAGGTACATCTGATGACAAATGGGTAAACTTTGGTACAGATAATTTATATCCAAATTTTCTTTTAAATCTATTTGGCGAATGTGCATTACACAGAGGTATCATAGGTAAGAAAGTTAATTTTTTAATGGGTGATGGTCTGGTTACGAAAGGTGATAGTAAAGCTTTTACAGCAGAAATTAATCCTGTTGATACCGCAGAAGACCTAATAAATAAACTTGTTTATGATATGGTTCTTTTTAGGGCCTTTGCTATTGAAGTACAGTATGACTTGTTGAATAACAAACCATTATACTTTACTCATATTCCCGTTAACCATGTTAGATGTAATCAATCTAAAACTAAGTTTTGGGTATGTAATGACTGGAAATTAAAAAGAAATGTATTAACCTATGATAGATGGGTAAAAGGTAAAAATGAGGATGGTAAATCTAAAATATTTTACTATTCACCTTATGTACCATCCGTAAATAATGTTTATGGTGATGTTGATTATAAAGCAGCTATTACTTCAATGGTAACTGATGTGTTAATCAATAATTTCAATAAGAATAATATTGAAGATGGTTTTAGTCCTGCACATATCATAAACTTCTTTAAGGGTATCCCAACAGCACAAGATGCAAGAGATTTTGAAAGAAAATTTGAACAAATATATTCTGGTTCTGATGGGTTAAAATATCTGATTAATTATAATAATACCGATGCTGAGAAAGGTGTTCAAAT
>NZ_JBFUJG010000390.1:0-1295 GCF_056401495.1 Mucilaginibacter sp. P4_E8 | reverse complement strand
ATCTAAAACGGGGCTTGGTGCTACGTATAATGAAATCATCGCGCCCAGACATAGCATTATAGTGCTGCCTCATATAGCAATTATAAAAAGCAAACAAGAACATCATAAAGTCTTGCATGACACYTTCGCTGTGTATGGAGAGATAACGACAATCCAAATCCTGCATTATCTAACGGATTATGGAGGAACAAAAAAGTTTCTGACAACTCCACAAGGCGTAAAGAAAATTGTTGCTGCGCTGAATATGACCCAGGCTATTTATAAAAAGACTTTCTTCTTATTAGTTGACGAATGTCATAAACTCATTCAGGATGCACTTTATAGAAAGGACATGATTGAATTGATGGAAATTTTCTTTGAGTTCGACAACAAGGCCATGGTATCAGCGACTCCAATTCCGCCAAGTGATCCAAGATTTGCAATCCAAGGATTCAAACATATCAAGCTTTATCCTGATTATAATAATAAGAAAAAAGTGAAGTTAATCCATGCCGATAGTATAGTGAACGGGTTGAAAGAACAAGTGGCAGCTCACCCAAGTGATTGCTATTGTATTTTCTTTAACTCAATAAATGGGATTAGTAGTTTGATCGATCAACTGAAACTACAAGGTAACTACAATATATATTGCTCTGAAGAAAGCCGGTTATTACTTCATTTAAACAATGAACGCAATGCCCAAAGTACCTTGTCTCACTTTAAAGAATATAATTTCTTTACAAGTAGTTTTTTCAATGGTCTTGATATTATTATTAAACAGCCAGTAACGGTAATTATTTTAAGTGATCACTCTTATCAAAGCCATACAATTATTGACCCATTTACAGACACATTACAAATTCTTGGACGATTTCGGAACGAAGGGCAGTCAGTAATTCATATAAATAACGCCAGCAAATATCCAAGTCCTTTATCTGAAGCTGATGCACTTAAACAGATCAGCCAATCCAAAGTTGTTTATGAAGCTTTCGATGGTTTAAAAAGAGCCAATGTAAATGCGGAACTAAATAATTATTTCGTTCAAGCGCTGCAAACTGTCAAACCATACCATAATTTATTGGATATAAACGGAAATTTCTCATTTTTTTTGAAAGACAATTACCTTGACGACAATAGGGTTATACAATACTATCAAAATCCATCTTTATTGAAGTCAGCATATATTGCTACAGGTTTATATAATCTTGAAGAAGAAAGGGGCATATATGAAAAATCAACAATAGAACGGCTTAAAACTGAAAGTCTCAGAAGCTCAAACAAAATGAATAAATATATGGCCTCGGTACTGTTACAAC
>NZ_JBFUJG010000389.1:0-1296 GCF_056401495.1 Mucilaginibacter sp. P4_E8 | reverse complement strand
TATTAAACCTTTTACTTATATAAGATAACACATTGCCAAAAGCTGGTTTTACATTTATGATGTCGCCCATATTTGAGTACCAATGGTATCCTATTATATCATAATTAACCTGGTTATCTTTTAGCAGCTGCAGATAATAAAAATGGGTATAGCTAACTGACAGGGTTACCTTTACATTAGGTTTAGCTGCTTTTAGCCCATCAATAAAACCTTTTATTCCAGCAATAAACTTTTTTGCTTTTACAGTATCATATTCGCCATCCTTGATTCTTCCAGGCTTGTTTCGTAACCTTATTTTATTATCCCCTTCGTTATTCACCTCAACTACCGATAAATAATCGCCATACCGGGTGCCAAAGTTCATCCCTTGTTTATAACCTTTCTGGTATATTGAATCTATATCTGCATTATTAAGCCCGCTTTGCATCACTGCAGGCAATGCGGCAATATTATTTTTCTTTAAGTCGTTTAAAATTTCAATAAAGGATTGTTCTTTTTTAGCATATCCGTCGGGGTCCAACAACACATCAAGCCTGTAGCTATTTAATTTCAGGTCATTTAGAGCACTTATTTGCTCATCCCAATTATTACTGTAATCTCTTTGGGTTAACGGATGGCCGTTTATTCCCCATACAAAAGATTTATCTGTATTTTGGGCTTTAGCTATTGTGCAAACAAAGCATAATAGGGCAACAGAGAGGAAAGTGCTGCAACCTTTTAACATAACATATCAGGGGTTAAATACTAAGGGAAATATTAGCTGAGTAAAGCTTTTTTAAATTCGGGCTTCTGGCTTATTCTTTCCAGTACAAAGCCTAAACCTATAAATATCCACAATGAGGGATAAGCAAATTCAGGAACAGAAACCATCATTATCAAATAAACGATGATCAGCCCCACGCTGTAACAGGTAGTGAGGATGGGTACAGATATTTTAAGCCAAATATTCCTTAAAACAAACCAGGTAAAAACAAAAAATCCGATGATCCCGGTATTGGGTAACAGGGTTGAAAAGAAATCAGTTGAACGTACATAACCAAAGCCTATCCCAAACATCTGGCTAAATCCATTGAGGTTTGCCCAGTATTCAATCTGATTTATAAAGCTTTTCCCTCTTTCTCTTGAAGATGAGCTATCCCCGTCCATTTTACCCGCGAAAACAAAATTATATAAACTATCAAGTAACTTTTGGAATATACTTAGCTGCAGAACAAAACATATAGCTACTATGGCAATACACAGATAAAAGAAAATTTGAAATTGCCTTTTATAGATAAACCAATAGCACATGAATAA
>NZ_JBFUJG010000388.1:0-1309 GCF_056401495.1 Mucilaginibacter sp. P4_E8 | reverse complement strand
AAATATATGCAGGAGATCAAAAGAATCAACTTGTAAGATATAACCACTACTCGCTGACGGCCGATTTACTGTATCTTACTTTAGAGGGCAAATCACCAGGTAAGGAGAGCTATGGAACGTTGATCGAAGACACAGATTTCAAATGTATTTCATATTCAACTCATATTACTGGTTGGCTTGAACAATGCAGGAAAGAAGTAGCAACTTACCCAATCATACGGGAAACAATCACGCAATACCTAAATCTAATTAAATATCTAACAAATCAGACTATGAATGATACGATGAATAAAGACTTGGCAGCACTCATCACTTCCAATTATGCTAATGTTGAAGCAGCTTTTACTATTATTCATAGTTTAAAAGGAATTAAGGAAAGATTGCTTGATAAGTTTAATGTTGAGCTTAGTACTCTGGCAGATGAAATGGGATTGAAGTTAAGCTTCGATGTTGATTTTAGTAAGCAATATAGTGGAATGTACTTTTACAAGGAAGACTGGAAAGATGCAAGTATTGGATTTGGATTTCAGAGTTACTCTAACACTTTATTATATGGAATAGTTGTTGAGCAACCGGAGCACTTTGGTTCTGAATTGAGAGAGACTTTGGTCAAGATAAAGCCATCAGACACCAGAACATCTGATTGGTGGCCAATATTTAGACCGTTTGAAACACCATATAATAACTGGAATGATAGTAAAGAGGTTTGGACGGCTGTATTCGACGGATCAATGACTATTCAGTTCAAACATAAAATTAAGGAACTCTTAAACCTTTTGGATTCGCATAATATTGCTTTGTAAAAACATAATTGCATTAGGTATAGTACGAGGGATTATAGACCTCTAAATGAATGATGAGAGTCTTTAATTGCTGATCATTCGCCTTTAACAATAAAGGGGGTTTCTCTAATTACCCCTCCGGCCCTTTTATATACATCGCCCCTCCCTATTAGTAATTACGTCCCGTGGAGTTTTCTTGAAAGTTCTTTACGCACGCTAAGAGGTTTGATTTAGCCCCTCTCCATGTTCCCGATGAAAGACGATTTGTTTTGAGTGTTAAAGGCAAGAACAGTGTGCCACAAACCACAAATCCCGGCCAGCATAATTGAATCCTAACGTAAGTCAGAATTTTACTAAGAATGCTGCCTAACATTCACTTCATTAATGCCTCTAATCCCAAAACAATCCCAATTACTCACCTCAAAACAACCTGAAAACACAAATGGAACTACTAAAACTCTCCGAAACTACTGAACCAACGGCAACGCCACAAGCAAATTACAGAATCAGTAAACGCTGGAAACAAG
>NZ_JBFUJG010000387.1:0-1309 GCF_056401495.1 Mucilaginibacter sp. P4_E8 | reverse complement strand
GATTTGTATTATAGGTTTGCTATAATTCCAAAATTTAATAAAAAAAGATTTTTCAGGCCGTTATCTTATAATTTTCCACATACATTTTACCACGCTTCACAAGCGCAAACATTCTTAAGATCAACTTGAATTTTACGTTATTTAATACCAATCCATATTTTTTATTTTTAAGTTTTCTTTCAGCATAGGCGCTGATTTCAGGATCATAGGTGATTGCTGTCCTGGCCGCCATATTTAATTCCTGCTTCAACTCCTTATGTGCAATATGGCTGACCCGTCGTCGCCCCCTAATGCTTGTTCCCGATGTATGTTCGAACGGGACAACTCCAACAAAAACAGCGTAATGCCGTCCGTCAGGAAAGGACGTGAAGTTTTCGGTGTAAGCCAGGGTCATCCAGGCATTCACCGGACCGATACCTTTGATGCTGGTAATGATCCGGTAGTTAAGCAGCATCGCCGCATTGCTTTTAATCAACTCCATAATCTGTTCTTCCAGTTGTTGGACGTATCGTTTATCCGCCGCGATCTTTTCCCGGGCCATACAAATGATCGTATCCTGTTTTGTAACCTCATACATATGCTTCCGTTCTTTGATTGTACTCTCATAGCCGGCACCCTCGCGAACCAGCCTTTTACGAAAGGAAAGCAGCTTTTTGAGTTCTATGATGCTATTGTCCAGAGGTCTGGCGGGTTCCAGGCGTTTGATTTTCTCTTCGCCATATCTACCAATACGATAAGCATCAGCCTTGTCACTTTTGCCCCTGGTCATACCCAGGGATTGTTTGATCTCCAGTCCGGATACTCGACAGTAAGCGATGGACTGCGATTCACAGAATTGAATAAACCGGTATTCATACCCTCCTGTATATTCAAGCACGATAAACGTTTCATTCAGATCAATTTCGTTATCCTTACACCACTTCTTTAATTTACTGAACCCTTCACTGTTGTTGTCAATACGAACCGGAAGCCTGCGTTCTGCGCAGCAGATGTCAAGTGTCTTTTTTGACACATCTACACCTAAAATAACATTCCATACTTTCATACGTTACTTTTTAGATACGTTAATAAATTGCCTTTTGCCAATCACCTTTGATGAATTAAGGGAATAATTATAGCTGGGCCTTGGGCAATCATAAAAGGCAGGGAACTAATACAAATCATAGTCCGGCAGACTATAGGGCAAATAAGTTCACCCTGCCTTTTAATAACGTTCTCCACAAAGTTTTTAGTTCTTAACCCCCCTTGGAACCCCCATTTCAACAATAACAATAATCTTAAAAAACTATTGATAAGACCAAAGGCAGGG
>NZ_JBFUJG010000386.1:0-1317 GCF_056401495.1 Mucilaginibacter sp. P4_E8 | reverse complement strand
CTGCTCAGCTCACTCCGCAATACCAGCGTATTGATGAAAAAACCGATCATCCCTTCCGTCTCCTGCTGCTGGCGACCTGCTATCGGACTCCCTACACTGATATCACCCTGACCCGTATAACGGTATAATAAGATCTTAAACAAACTCAGCAGGCTCATAAATAAAGTCGAACCTTCCCGACGGCTCAGCTCCAACAAACCCGTATACGCTTCTGCACCGATATGACGGCTTACCAGACCTCCCCGGGTGCTCTGTATCGCCGGACGGGCGTAATCCGTCGGAAGGCTCAGCGGACTGATACCCCGCAACTGTTCACGCCAGTATCCCAGCTTTTCCTCCAGAACACTCCCCGTCAGGTACGAACGCTGCCATACCGAATAATCTGAATACTGCAAACCTACAGGCGACAGTACAGGATCCTCACCCTGACTGTAACTCCGGTATAACGATACCAGCTCCCCTACAAGAAGCCCGATCGACCAACCGTCAAAGGCGATATGGTGAAGTACAGCTACCAGGATATACTCCTGTTCCGAAACACTGATCAGCAGAACACGCAGCATCGGGTCCCGGGACAGGTCATAAGGACGGCTGATATATTCAGCTATCTGCTCCTGTAGCCATACAGCATCACCCTCCCCCGCCGAAAGCTCGTCCAGTAACCAAAGGTCCGCCCCCTCGATCTGCTGGTATCCTATACCGTCTTCCTCCCGGATCGTTGTCCGAAGGATCTCATGACGGCTTACGATCTCCCGGAAAGAACTTTCCAGCGCTTCCCGGTCCAGTGAACCACGAAGACGGAATACATGCGGAATATGGTACTGTACACTGCCCTGCAACCTGTCTATGAACCATAAACGCTCCTGAGCATACGACAGCGGGATACGATCCCCTGCCTCTCGCTGCCGCAGCTGCGGCAGCAACGGCACACCCTGCTGCCCCTGGATATATTGGGATAACCCTGCTATGTTCGGATGATCAAATATACTCCGCACATTGATGTCCCGATCCAGCCGCAGCCGGATCAGCGATGCCACACGCATTGCCAGCAGGGAATGTCCCCCAAGTTCAAAAAAGTTATCATGGATACCTACCCCCGTTACACCCAGCAGCTCCTCCCAGATCCCGATCAGCGTCAGCTCCAGCGCATTACGACCGCCTTCATACCCCGAAGATGAACCCTGTACGTCAACCTCCGGAAGCGATTTACGGTCTACTTTCCCGTTCGCCGTCAGCGGAACCTGCTCCAGCTCTATCAGTATCCCCGGTACCATATACTCCGGTAACTGTGAACGCAGGTAGGATTGTACCGATTCT
>NZ_JBFUJG010000385.1:0-1328 GCF_056401495.1 Mucilaginibacter sp. P4_E8 | reverse complement strand
GCTGCTCAATAATCGCAGCATCATCCTGATACCATTTTAACGGCGCATTTATTTCTATGCGGGCTTTATACACAAAKTTTTTTGTTGGGTGCATTTTACTGCCTATATAATTGTTCAGATTCTCCCCTTTTATGATTTTAGCAAACTCGCGCGCTTTAATATCAACCTGCAGGCATTCATCAAGCGAGTTCTTAAAATCATGTTTATCTTCCAGCCAAAGGGTGAGCGTTTCATCATTAAGGTCATGGTCGGCAATGGCAATACGGCTATAATCATAATCTACAGATATGATGAGCCACCATAATTGGTCTTTTAGTTTTTGTGCGATCTTTATCATTTTATTTGGTTTTAATTTATTTGTATTTACTCCTACTGCGTGTTTCTGCTACCTGAAAGCGGGTATCCAGCCCGGTATATATTTTTGTATTTCAGCAATTTCTTTATTGTATTTATTACAGACCTCCTGGTAAGCCTGGAAGCGCAACAGTGGTTCATGATCGGGTTGGGGCATTTCATTGTATTGATTGTCGGTGGTTGATTGTTGTAAGGCAGAGTAAGCTATGTGCATTGGTTTATTTTTTGATTTTCTGTAATTAGTATTCTTTATATTCTGTATTAACAAAATTTGTTTTTGTTGTAATTTATATTACTTTAGCAGAATTAATGAAACAAATATACAGAAATATCTTTATTATTTCAAGAAAAATCTTTAATTAAATTCAATATTATGGATGATGTATCAAAGCCTAATAAAATTAAAACCATACGCCCTGAAACACTTGAGTTTATAATATTATACAATCAACTTAAGGGAAAAGCATTTACAGGCAATGCACAATTGGCAGAAACCCTTGGTTTTAACTCACCAAGCTCCATTACCGAGATTGTAAAGAGTCGACAGAACATCGATCCTGAAAAACTCAGAGTCTTTAAAGAAAAATACAGAAGTTTTATTCTTGAAAATAAATTCCCTGAAAATACAGAAAACTCTGCAACAAATAAACAAGCTGAGGGTATTCCTATGTATGAAATTTCGGCTACAGCATCGGGTGTGGAGGTATATAATGACATTAATGATTCAACGTCTGTTGGCCGAATGAACTTTCCTGGTATTGAGGATTGCGACTTTGCTTTGCCAGTTTGGGGGCACTCCATGTACCCCTATCTTGAAAACGGCTGCTGGGTAGCCTTAAAAGTAATACATGATAAAAAAATATTACCCGGCGAAGTATACTACATTGAATGGGGCGAATACCGCATGTACAAACGGTTATTAGCCGGCGATAACCCCGATGAGGTAATTGCCCACTCAGATAACACTACGGAGA
>NZ_JBFUJG010000384.1:0-1348 GCF_056401495.1 Mucilaginibacter sp. P4_E8 | reverse complement strand
AGATTATATTAAGGACCTTAAGTTTCATTATGTAACCGATATGCGCGAGGTAATTAGCCTTGCCCTTTTAGATGAAAAGGTTAGCGATCCGCTTGACCTTACAGTTAAAGAGGAGGAAAAAGCAATTGCAAATTAAAAAAGCGGGGGTTAAAATGTAAAGTTTTAACCCCCGCTTTTATTTGTACGTATTTTGTACACTCATAAATCAGCTCAATTTTTTTATATTAGGCGCTTATAATACTTATCATATTTAATTACCTAATGTTTAATAAACTATTCCTTACGCTGTTATGCCTTTTTGGTACTATCAGTTTATTTGCTCAAACCCGCGGTCATGAATTTGCCATACAATCTGATAATGATTCCTACCTGGGCCAGGGTTCAGACCGGTATTATACCAACGGGATCTTCTTTTATTACCGCAAGGCTTTAAAAGCTGGCGAAGCAGGCAGCAATCTTCAAAATAAAGTATTAGGTTTTGAGATCGGGCAAAAAATGTACAACCCGCAATCGGGCTATGTACCGGATGCTACTTATATCGACAGACCTTTCGCGGCTTACTCTTACATAGGCTCAACCCTTAATTTCTTATATAAAAACGAAAGCAATATTAAACTGAGTGCGCAATTAGGCATTGTAGGCCCTGCAGCGGGCGGCGAGCCGATACAAAAGCTCATCCATAATACATTTGGCTTTTACAAACTAAACGGCTGGCAGTACCAGGTCAGGAACAATGTACAACTTAACCTGGGCGCCGAGTATAATAAACTACTGGCCCGGGCCTCGTGGATAGATGTTAGCTTAAGCTCATATGCCAATCTGGGCAATGGTTTTACCGGTGCAGGCTTAGGCCCACTATTGCGCCTCGGTAATTTTAACCAGCTATTTAATTCAGTAAGTACGCAAAGTTCCGTATCTGCTCAGGACCAAACAGGCTTACTACATGCACACGAAATATTTCTTTACTATAAACCACAAGTGAACGCGGTAGTTTATGATGCCACCATACAAGGCAGCCTGTTCAACAAAAACCACGATCCTGGCAGTCAGGAGGTCACTTTAAATAAAAAGCCAATAGTATTTAGCAATCAGATTGGCGTTGCTTTTACTACAAGCCGTTTTATGTTTGATTTGGCGGCCATATTCCATACCAGGGAAGTAAAAGAAATGTTAAGAGAACATCAATGGGCCAGCCTAACAGGGGCTTATAGATTTAAGTGATAGATGTGCAGGTTTCAGATGTGCAAATGATATATGTGCAGATGATAAATCAAGTAATCCTTAAATCCTAATAGTCAGGATTCAGGCACTCTGAAATTCGCACATCTGCATATCTATTATTAATCAC
>NZ_JBFUJG010000383.1:0-1353 GCF_056401495.1 Mucilaginibacter sp. P4_E8 | reverse complement strand
GCAATAACTATGTAATAAACGCGGCAACAGTAAAAGTACTTGGCTGGAAAACTCCTGAAAATGCCATAGGTAAAAATTTAAGTTACGGTGGCGTAAAAGGGAAAGTTATTGGAGTGGTGAATGATTTTCATTTTGAATCGCTCCATCAAAATATTATACCCTTGTTGATGCGGATGCCATCGTTTCAAAATAATACTTATGCCAGGTTATCTATTAAAATAAGTGGTAATAATGTTAATTCGGCCATAAATACAATACGGGAGGCCTGGCGTAAATTACAACCTGAAACTCCCTTTGAATATACTTTTCTTGATGAGCGATTTCAGAAATTATATAATAGCGAACAGCAACAAGGAAACTTGTTTACCATATTCTCTTTTATAGCCATATTTATAGCTTGTTTGGGCCTGTTTGGTTTATCCGCATTTACCATAACCCAAAGGGTAAAAGAAATAGGGGTGCGTAAAGTGCTGGGTGCCAGTATTCCGCAAATTGTAACGGAGTTATCCAAAGACTTTTTAAAGCTGGTATTAATAGCCTCAGTAATAGCCTTGCCTATAGCCTGGTACTCCATGAGTAAATGGCTGCTTGATTTTGCTTTCCGCATTAGTATTCAATGGTGGGTGTTTGTAATGGCTGGTATTATAGCTGTGGTAATAGCATTTGTAACTATTAGCTTTCAATCTATCAAGGCAGCTATGGCTAACCCGGTGAAGAGTTTGAGAAGCGAATAGGATTTAAGCCAAAGGCTGAAAGCTCAAAGCAAAAAGCTTTTTAGGATTTAGAAATTAGATTTTAGAATTTAAAACATATGATAAAAAACTATTTCAAAATAGCACTCCGTAATTTCTGGCGGCATAAGCTTTTTACACTTATTAATATCATTGGTTTATCTATTGGTATCAGCTCGGCCCTGGTTATCTACCTCATCGTTCATTTCGACTTTACTTTTAATCAGTCTTTTCCCGATGGCAACCGCATATACAGGGTAGTTTCTAACTATACTTTTTCCGGAGAAGAGGCACATAACCGAGGGGTTTCTGGCCCTGTACCTGAAGCGGTAAGGACAGGGGTAAGCGGTGTTGAAATATCCGCACCATTTTTTGAGTTGTCCCAGCCCAATGTTTTAATTCCAACAAAATCTGGCGTGCCTGTTAAATTTAAAATACAGGAAAATGTGATATTAACCGATGGCCGTTATTTAAATTTATTAAACTACACCTGGCTTGCCGGTAATGTTAAAACTGCATTAAACGCACCCAACCAGGTAGTGCTGACCACAAACCAGGCTAACAAATATTTCCCTAAAATGCCTTATAACCAGATGCTTGGCCGTGTAGTAACTTATGATAC
>NZ_JBFUJG010000382.1:0-1360 GCF_056401495.1 Mucilaginibacter sp. P4_E8 | reverse complement strand
CAGTTAATCTATGAAGCTTACGAGCGAATGGGTTACGACAAGCTTGAGCAATTAAAATTCAACAAAAAAGCAATTGAAAAGGAGCTACTCATATTAGACATTCAAGAACAAAAAAATGCATATCCGTTAATTAACCTAATAAAAAAAAGTTTCAAGTTAAATCGCACTTATTTAGTGTCTGATGTTAAAATAAAGCTACAGGAACTGTATGATCAGTTAGGTATTAAGGCGAGAGCTAAATCCGTGGATATTGAAATGTACTTCCATTTTAATTCATATAATAAATATGAAAATAAAAAATCCAATAGAGCTTATATACTTACGGAGTCTAAAACCAACTGTGTCTTAGTGTAAATCGTATGTTTAATCCTTGCATTTTTAGCTCCCGACTCAAAATTAATGTAAGGCCTCTTTGTGATTCGTTATTCAATTTAACTTATATCAAATTACTTTTCAGGCAACTTTAAGTATAAACGAATAGTTTGATTTTGAGGGGAATACATTTTTAATTGCGTATTCATATTCCCAATCAATTTTATTGGTAAGCTTTAGCCATTTTCTGCCATTGACTTTACTTTTGAAAACTTTGTGTATTTCATTAATAAATCCTTTGGCTACAAGTACCACAAACTGGCTGTATATCGTTTTATAGCTAACGCCAAGTAGTTTTGCAAAGTCCGTAATGGTTTTGGTTGAACTTAATGGGCCTTCGTTAAAAAACTGTCTTAGGCATAATAACATAGCTTTTTGATTGGCCGATAAATCGGCATCGAAGAGTTCGTATGGTATCCTTTCAAAGTGAGGTTCCTTATCAAAATGATATTGATTGCAAGTATGTTTCTTCGTTGAATGAGTAATATTCAGGAAGCCAGCTTTTTCTAATCTCTTTACAGAACTAATTATAAAACTTCTGCTCGTTCCGGCTTTATCTGCAATGGTTTCATAAGCAGGATAACATAGCCCTGTAGTTGAATTATGAAATGATCTGATAGTTACATAGGTTAAAGCGTCTATGTACTTAATGTTTTGTTGGTTTAAGTTTAAAAAATAGGGCATAGCGACAAAGCGCCTGTTAAGTAGAATCACGGTCATGAATCATTAAAAGTAATTTGGAATAAATCTGAGGGATGGAAGTGTATCTGAGAGTCGAGAATGACGTTGCTATAACTTATTGTTACATAGATAAATATACGAAAAATCCATGATATTTCCTAATAAATACTCTAACTACTTAAAGCTATGTAATGTATAGTTAGAGATCTTTAGGGGAAAATCCTATCCTGCACATTTTATTATCAATGTTATTAATATTATACACACTGGAAATATTTTGTGCGGGCAGATAGAAGTACAATTATTC
>NZ_JBFUJG010000381.1:0-1367 GCF_056401495.1 Mucilaginibacter sp. P4_E8 | reverse complement strand
TATGAAAACAGCATTGATAAATAGCGCCTTTTCATTACAAATGAATCTAAGATTAAAGGAACGATAATACCGGCTATTGTACCTAATAAAACGTGTATAATAGGATTGTGAATTTTCAGGATCTTGAACAAAACAATTCTGATCCCGCTGGCAACCAAAACATGTGCAAGATATATTGGTAAGGACTCTTTTCCTAAATAAACAAAAAAGTTAAGAATGTTTTTCCTTACAGCCATTGCTGCAACCTGCATAACTGCCAGCGAACCTAAAAATGGCAGCATAACAGCCCGATAAAGCGAGATGGGCTTTGTATTACTAAAAAGGAAAATATATTCAACAACACAAAACGCGATAATGGTTAGAGCGGAAAAAATGTAGTTCTTTAAAAATGATAAAAAGGATTGGTCAAGTTGTGAAAATACTATACCAATATTAAAGAACAGCAGATAGTTGAAAGTAGTGTTAAATGGTCCTAATTGAGGTTGAAAAATAAAGCAAGCCAACCAAACTATGGTAGATATATACAGACCATATTTAATGCTTATTTTGTAAAATATAAAACTTAAAACATTGATAAAAAACAAGGTGTATAAGAACCAAAACTGCGCCCTCGGAATTATAATGCACTCAAGTATTTGAATGGGCGCAACCTTACCATTTGTATATTTGGATAGCAATACTTCAACTATAGTTTGCAACACTGACCAAATTACAAATGGGTATATTAATGTTTGTACTTTTTTTAAAATGAAATCAGACGGCTCCTTTTTAAAAGATCTTAAAAAAAAGTATCCTGATAAAACAAAGAATAATCGCATATGGAAGCTGTAAACAAAAGTATCTGAATACCCCCAAAATGTATGGTCAAGACTAAGTATTCCCGGGTCTTTCAAACCTCTTACCACGTGCCCATATACAACCAGGATAATTCCTATCCCTCTTGAATAGTCAATCCACGATAATCTTTTGTCAGAATTAAATGTATTAGATTCAGCCATTAGTAGTTATGTTATTTATGAGCGTAAATGGTACTATAATTAAAAATGATTTGTGATTGCAGGATATCACATAGCTTAGTATCACAAACTTAAAACGATTTTCACATTTAACAACACAAAATCGCTTAAAAATAGTTGTTTTATATAAAAAAGCTTTTTTTGTTATATATTTGATAATAAAGTGCATATTTTTTTATATTTGTTTCAGTTGAATGATTGTCTAAATGCGCCTTATCAGGGCATCAAAAGATAAGTTTATAATGCAGGTAAGTTTGTTTTAAATCATTAAAAAAATAATAAAATATCCTATGTCCATAACACGTATTTGTTGTATCGGAGCTGGTTATGTTGGTGGCCCAACTATGGCGG
>NZ_JBFUJG010000380.1:0-1369 GCF_056401495.1 Mucilaginibacter sp. P4_E8 | reverse complement strand
TATGGTTATTGGTCAAAACGTCTCTATTTTGGAGGATCCTACCGGCCGTCTTGAAATTGAATCAGTGCGCATGTCTTCCGGATTTAGGAGTTCTCAGTCTGAGGTGYCAAATCTACAACTGAGTTCATCAGATTTTTGGCTGAGGTTTACAATCAGGAATGAAAGTTCAGAAGATCAGTTTCTGCTTAATCTGGAGTACCCTACCTTAAGTTTATGCGAACTTCATTTTCCGGTTAGTGGGGTATACAACACAGTAAAATTAAGCGATAAAGAACCTTTTGGAAATAGAAAATATAAACACCAGGATTTTCTTTTCGATATAAAAATCCCAAAAGACAGCACATCTACATTTTACCTCAGGGTGAGGAGCAACGAGCAGATGATTTTGCCCTTAGTTTTAGGTACACCACTAAAAATAGCAGAATCAAAACTTACCCATGATTTACTTTGGGGAGGACTCATCGGATTATTATCAGTCATGGTACTTTATAATTTGTTTGTCTTCATCTCTACCAGAGACATCAGTTATTTATATTATGTATCCTATACTTTATTAATTGGCCTTACGCAAACCTCCTTATCGGGCTACGCCTATCGCTTTATTTTTCCTGATCATCCGGAACTCTTTAATTTAGGCATCGTCATATTCCCGGCGTTGGCGGGTATTTCCCTTTTAATTTTTGCACAATCATTTTTAGGCGTTAAACAACGAATGCCTGCAATGGGATGGGTATTTAAAATGGTGATCTTACTGTATGCAGCCGCTATTGTGCTAAGAATTTTTGGCTTTGATCAAACCAGCTACAGGATGATCGATATTTCTGCATTATGCTTAACCTTTAGTGTGTATATAGTTGTAATTAAGCTTTCGTACAATGGCTACAGGCCGGCAAGACTTTTTTTATTGGCCTGGACACTGTTTTTGACTGGTATAATCTTGTTTGTATTGCGAAATTTAGGTGTATTACCTTATAATAATTTCACAAACTATACCATGCAGTTAGGTACAGCCTTTGAAGTTACTTTGTTGTCGCTTGCACTGGCCGATAAGATAAATATATTTAAAGCCGAAAAGGAAAAATCGCAGGCAGAAACAGTAAATGCTTTAAAAGAAAACGAACGGATTATTCGTGAACAAAATGTAGGTTTAGAATTAAAGGTAAATGAGCGCACTATTGAATTAAGTGAATCAAACCTGGAACTCCAAAATACGCTTGAAAATTTAAAGCAGACCCAAACCCAACTGGTAGAAT
This sequence comes from Mucilaginibacter sp. P4_E8, assembly GCF_056401495.1. Taxonomy (NCBI): domain Bacteria; kingdom Pseudomonadati; phylum Bacteroidota; class Sphingobacteriia; order Sphingobacteriales; family Sphingobacteriaceae; genus Mucilaginibacter; species Mucilaginibacter sp. P4_E8. Next base: position 116 of record NZ_JBFUJG010000380.1, on the reverse strand, counting down.
CAGAAAAAATGGCGTCCCTGGGCCAGTTAACCGCAGGCATAGCCCATGAAATTAATAACCCCATTAATTTTGTCACTTCAAATATTAATCCTTTAAAACGTGACATTGATATAATG
>NZ_JBFUJG010000379.1:0-1394 GCF_056401495.1 Mucilaginibacter sp. P4_E8 | reverse complement strand
CTGAAAATATTGATGGTAAATCTCTTGATGAAATCATAAAAGATATCAAAGAAAAATTAGATATAGATGTATCAAAGGATGCACTTACAGGGAAGCTAAATAAGCTTACACAAGCAAAGATAATTTCAAGTGATATAGCTGATGGTAAAGTAAATATTAAACCTGTGGATAAGCCTAAACCAAGCGGTAAAGAAGTACAGGTGATGTATGAGTATAAGGTACGCCCGGAGTTTGGCCCTGAACCATTAATCGATAATAGCCGTGGCTTCTGCATTAAGTTAATTAATAATGACCGTCTGTACACACGTGCTGATATTCAAACTATGTCATCAATTTTTGGCTATGACATATTCAGACATTGCGGTGGGTGGTATACAAACCCTAACACTGGCGAAGCTGAAAACCAATGCAGACACGAATGGAAAACTGTAAAAGTGATAAGAAAGGATAGTGGGAAGTAAATGAAAAGAGTACAGTTTTTAACCGTTCAGGAATTAAAAGAAAATTCAGTCATTCAATATAACGTTGATGAAAAAATATTAAATCAGTGCATTCTTGAATTTCAGGATTTAGAGTTATCTCAGATTTTAGGTAAAGATTTATATAAAAGATTAAATAATGTATTGGTATCTGGTGCAACTATTTCCGGTTTTACTTATACAGATGAAGATGCATTGCTATTTGAAAATATTAAACCAGTTATGGTTTATGGTTCGCTGCTTTATTCATTAGTACCATTAACAGAGAAATTATCCAATAAGGGTGTTCAAAATATTACTGATGCCAATGCTTCAACTGGTGATTTGGCCACAATTAGAAATAATTACACTACTAAGTTAGACGGTTATAAAAAGTTACTAATGGCGTACCTGGAGACTGATGAAGACCCTGATACCAATCCACCATGTAACACTGATACTTCATTTGGTTTTACTGGAATTGCTTTACCAGATAATTCTTTTAATGAAGCTGAATATTATCGTGCTGCTGCTTACAAGACTGGATACTATAGGAGAATTATTTACTAATGGTAACTATCAATCAATATATCGGGTTATTGGAAAGCTTTTTAAAACAGCATAAGCAGATCAATACGGTTATCTGTAGTAATACCAGTGACTTTAATACTTATGATTCAATTTTATATCCTGTTGCTCATATAGATTATGTCACGCAAAGAATTAACGGTACAAATATTTCTCATCAGTTTGAAATAATTATTGGTGATTTATTTGATCCTAATATTCCAAATGGTGAGTATGAAATTTATTCTGACTGCAATTTAATTGCTGATGATCTGGTTACCTATTTTGAAAACCAGTTAGATAAAGATTATGAGATAGACCCTAACACCAGTATTCAAAAATTCTTGGGTAATGTAGATAGGGTAGCAG
>NZ_JBFUJG010000378.1:0-1412 GCF_056401495.1 Mucilaginibacter sp. P4_E8 | reverse complement strand
CATTAACTCCAGTGCTTCAAAAACAGTAATATCCGGGCTTACAAAAATTGGAGATTTGCTTTTAGTACATAAGATATTTCTAACACATCCCATAATGAGCTCCTTTCTGGTTAGGGGTTTGGAAATAAACTGGTTATAAATTGGTTATAATAAAGTTACTTAATTATTTTAGTAAAAAAAAAGGAATTKGAGATAATAATACTGCAGTTTATTTTTTAATAAATAAAACTGGCTTTAAGAGCAAAGCAGAGGTATAATTATAAGACACCAATAAGGCTAAGTAATTTTGATTACGATACCTTATTACTGGCATAGTAATGCCTGCAACTATGTATCGATGAACCGGGAAAATGAAAACAACTTTAGGAGATTAATTATTCTTTAACCCGATCTGGTGATTAGTATAATCTGTAAGGTATTCGTTTTTTAAAAAAAAGTCGATACTCAGAATTGTCCGGTAATCGGCTGTGTTATTAGGATTTTGTATCTCGGTAAGGTTACCTGTACTTGAGGTAGTATATGTATAGGTAAAACCCTTATTGGTGGTTAAAGTTACCTGAGAATTTGCAGGTAACCGACCCAATGAAGTTGTGGCCAGTTTATCTTCAATAATAGTAACCGATGGCGTTCCGGTATCGAACAGGAACTGTGCATCAATGGTTTTTCCGCTGTAGGAAATGGTTCCGGGTATATTTGGCGAATAACCACCGCTTGAATAATAAGTAAGCGGATGCATAATAAAACCAGCTGATGAAAGATCTGAGGTGGTTAGCCCCATGGTGAGCAGTCCGGAAACATAAGTACCGGTGCTGCTAAAGCTCGTGGCATTTAAGGTGGCCAGTTTAAAACCGCTTATAAGGCCCGTACCTGTATCAAAATATCTTAGCGGACTTGTTATCTCGCTGTTGGCATAGCTTGTACCTGGCCCCACTCCAAAAACATCAGCCGAATGTGCAGCCATTTTCTTACCATCTCCATCAACTATCTTATAATACAAAAAAATGGGAACGCGTTTAAATGTATAATTTCCCGATGTATTACCTATTTTAATGCTGGCATAGGCCAGGTTGCCATATTCTTTAGTGGTGCCTGTAGCATCGCCAAAACTTACTGTACCGGTTTTTGAAGTTACGGTAATCCCGTTTACAACTACCGAGTCGCCGGTTACCTGTATGCCCGATGTGGTGATCATGGAAGCTGGCAGGATGCCCGTTGCATCTATCGTTATACCTGATGACCCGGTATCAAATACCCCAAAATAGCTAAACGACTGGGTACCTATTTGTGTAATAGGGATAAATATCCTTTTACCACCCCCGCTGGTATATTCATACAAACCAACTGTAACCGGATTAATGGTTGCCGTTGCGATTTTCTCTTTTTTACAGGAGTTTAGGGTTACTATAATAAGC
>NZ_JBFUJG010000377.1:0-1419 GCF_056401495.1 Mucilaginibacter sp. P4_E8 | reverse complement strand
CTTCTATATTTTCGTTCTCTTCCTCAAGGCCGCCACCATCGCCAACTTTCATGTCATTGGTGTATTCGGCTATAAAAAAATGTAGTATTTCTGTTACTGATCCCGGCGACATATAGGCTTCAAATACCTTTTTTACATTAGTGATCTGATAACCTGTTTCTTCCTCCGTTTCCCTTCTGATACAATCTTCCGCATTATTCTTATCAAGCAGTCCGGCACARCATTCAATAAGCAATCCGCTTTCATTACCGTTAATATAAGTTGGCATCCTGAATTGCCTGGTCAGTATCACGGTTTTATTATCGGCGTTGTATAGCAGTATAGTGGCACCATTACCCCTGTCATACGCTTCGCGACTGAGCTGCAGCACCGAGCCATCCTGTTTTGTGGCCTCAAAAGTTATTTTGTTTAAGGTGTACCAGTTGTCTGATAACACTTCTTTTTTTAATATTTTTATTTCGTTCATGTATGAATTGATCAAATATGATTGTTTATGATTATTTTTGAACAAATTAACGCTATTGTAATGAATTTTCAAAAAAGAAAACAAAAAATACTTGATAAATTAAATAGCACCGGTGAGGTTGATATTAAAGATCTGGCCGCGGAGTTAAATATCTCGGAGATCACCGCCCGGCGCGATCTGAACCAACTGGCAAACGATGGACTGCTTTATCGTACGCACGGCGGCGCCATGAAGGTTGATCCTTTAGCCAAACCGCACGATTTTGTAAATAAGGCGGCCCAAAACTCAGCCGTAAAAGATGATATCTGCCGCAAGGCCGCAGAACATATTAACGATGGGGATATCATTTTTATGGATTGCGGCAGTACGGTTTTTCGTTTGTGCCAGTTTATAAAAAACAAAAAAATAAAGGTGATAACCAATTCGCTACCTGTTATTTATGAATTGCAGAATTGCGCGGTATCCTTAAATATAATTGGCGGGGAGTTTAACAGTGAACGGCAGGCCGTGCACGGTAAAATTGCAAATGAACATATAGCCAGGTACCGCGCAGGCAAAGCTTTTTTAGGGGTAGACGGCATTTCGGCGAACGGCTTATTTGCCAACAGTGAACTGGAGGCCGATATTACATTGGCCTACATCAACCAAAGCGCCTACACCTATGTGTTATGCGATGCCGGTAAGATAGGGAAGGAGACCTATTTGAAATTTGCAGATATAGATCAGGTAGAGGCTATTATTACTAATGCCGGGGATGAAAAACTTGAATGTTTTAAAGATACGGCACTGACTATTTTAAAGACCCTGCAATAGCCAAGTATAATGTGCTCCGGTAGGAGCTACCCGTTTGTAGCATTTGAAATGTCAATTATTTTGTGCCTCGTAGAGGCTACCCTTTCACATCAATTCTCACCTGCTAACCCGGGTAGCACCTACGGTGCAAACCACTACTT
>NZ_JBFUJG010000376.1:0-1429 GCF_056401495.1 Mucilaginibacter sp. P4_E8 | reverse complement strand
CGGCAAATTCCCTATATGATCAATAGCGACTATTTGGACCTCATTACCTAATTTTACCCATTCTTCGGCTAATTCTTTAAATCGAACCTGCTGCCCTCCTAATTGAGGATAACAAAGTTCATCTACAATCAAAATTTTCATATAGTGGTAATGCTTTTTTGCTGGTTACTTATGCCCGTAAGTTTTTTTCCGATGCTGATACTGGGTTTTTCAATTAAGTAGTAGCATAAAGAAGATGCTATTAAAGAGAATGTCCAGAAAAAAACAACAAACAACAATTTATGTGTTTCGTAATATGCCGGAGTAAATATCTTAAAAGGCAATTCCATTCCAAATATTGGGTGTAACAGATACATTGAATAACTGATGGTGCCTAAATAAACTAAAAATTTACCTGAAAACTTATAATAAGAGAATGCCGTAAAAAGTAAAAGCGCCATTAAATACGATACAAAATATTTATACCAGGTTTCGTTATTTCCATAGTTTTTTGAGTAAGCCAGTAATGTTATAGGGACCAATGCCACTACTAAAGTGATTATTAGCAGTCTGAAAATTTTGCCGGTTACGTAGATGCTTTTTTCTAAAGAATTTTTACGCCACAACATGCCCAAAAACATTACCGCTAAGCCAAGTATTAAAGCTACTGGTAATTTTAACTCCAATTTATACCTGAACCAAGCCATAATAAGCGTTAATGAAAGTAAACTGTAAAACAGCTTTACTAAAAACTTGTCGTTATTTAAAAGTTTAAGCCAATGCAATACCAAACAAACAAAGTAAAACACCAACTCGATCTGCAGTGTCCAGAAAACACCTACCAGGTCTTCGGCTCCAACAAACTTTTGAAGCATGGTAATATTTATAAGTGTATTTTTAATATCAGCAATTCCCATTATTAAACAAAAGCAAATTATAGCTACCCAGTAAGCCGGATATAATCTAAAGAACCTGCTTATTAAAAAATCTTTACTACTGGCTTTGTACAGGCTGTAAGGAATAACATAACCGCTTATCAAGAAGAAAACTACTACTCCTATTTTACCGAGGTCAAAAAAATCTGAAATAAAAAACGACACAATTCGTGAAACCGATTCATTTGATTTAGCAATATTACCCCGCATTAATAACCATAAATGCAATATAGCAACCATTATAGCAGCTATACCACGTAAACTATCAATCCATTGTAATCTTGATTTTTGCTTTAACATTATATAAATTTATTTACCAATAAATTAAGCTTATTAACCGATTGTTCCCAGGAAAATTTAGCTGCCTGGAGCCTACCCGGTTCAATCATCGATTTTCTTATACTGTGGTTAGCTAACAGGTAACTTATTTTTTCGTGCATATCATTGATATCCTCCGGATCGCAATACAGGGCCGCTTTGCCACAAACTTCTGGCAAGCTCGTTCTTTCTGATAC
>NZ_JBFUJG010000375.1:0-1463 GCF_056401495.1 Mucilaginibacter sp. P4_E8 | reverse complement strand
TTGAAGCTTTCGATATTAGGTACCCCAATTAAAAGTTTACCATCTTTTTTTAAAACACGATGAACCTCATCCAAAACCGGCTCAGGGGTTGTTATATGTTCAAAGGAGTGATTCGATCTTATGTAGTCAAAAAAGTCCGAATCGAATTTTGAACTTAATAGGTCACCAGGATGTATATTTAATTGTTCAACTTCATTACCAACCTCGGCCGCGTTTTCATTTACCTCAACTCCGTATACCTGCCAGCCCTTTTTTTTCATACCGTACAGAAATTTCCCACTTCCACATCCTATATCTAAAATTTTTCCCGGCTGACTAAAAACAGGATCTAACGTACCAATATTTATGATGTATTTTTTAAATATCCTTCTGATAACTGACTGATCCTTCTCATAAAAATCCTGATATGAATAATATGTTTTGGGATACAAACTTGTTAGATGCTTATCAGATGGCATAGGATTTAAAAAAACCAGCCCGCAGTTTCCACATTTATCAATGGTGAATTCGCCTTTTATTCCATAATGCCTGTCGTGCGTTTTATAAATATTCTGTAGTTGTTCCTTTTCGCACAAAACACAGCTTTTCAAAATTGTAAAATCCATAATATTCTAAATGATGTTTTTATTAAATAATAACATAATACCTTTAACTCTTAAAACAACTCAACTTTTTTACTTATTACCATTGCCATTGGCAGTATCATGGCTATCGCTAAAAAAGCTGAATCAATTATTCTAAAATCACCTTTTATAACATGTAAGCTGTTTAACAAAACCAAAAAAATCATAAGTACTGAATATATTACATTTTTATACTCAAACAGATCCTGATAACTTAATGAAAAAGATTTATTAAAAACATTTAAGAGATACATTGATGATAATACTATCGCGCAAAACCAACCATATACAACACCATTACCACCCCAAAAATACCCCAGGATAAATGCAAATACAGCATTACTAACACCCAAAATTAAATGGAGCTTAATAAGCACATTAAGCCTCCCTTCGGCCATGTAAAAGAAATATGCCGGTCCAATAATTAAATTTATCAGTGTACTTATGGCTAAAATAAATATTGTAAAGTAAAAAATCGGCTGTACGTGCCCTATCCAGTAAAAGGATATTAAATGCCCCCCTAAAACAATTATGCACATGGCTGTTAGTGCAAAAAATACTACATTTGAAAAGATCTTTTTATAGAAAACTTGCACATCCTTTACATTCTTTGACAAATTAACCATCACAGGCACTAAACTTTGTGTGCCACTAACAATAACTCCACGGGCTTGCATAATAAGCCTGTTCGCCATTTCATAATAACCTACAAAAGCCATTCCCCCAAATTTTCCAAGCAAAATTTTGGTGATGGGTTCATTTAACATGGCAGCTAATGAAATAAATTGAAACTTCATTCCATAACTAAATATCTGTTTAAAAACTGGCTTGCTCCAGTGC
>NZ_JBFUJG010000374.1:0-1476 GCF_056401495.1 Mucilaginibacter sp. P4_E8 | reverse complement strand
ATGTTTATTGGATACAAAATGTATTTAAATTAAGATATGAGAAATAGAATGCTATTAGAAGGATGAAAGACCTTTATTAACAACAAAAAATGCACTAAACTTATAAGATAATTTAAAAAACAAAAGTTAAAAATATGTTTAATTTCAAGTATCAAAAACCCAGGGTTATCTCAGAAATAGGCTGTAATCACATGGGGCAAATGGAAATTGCCAAAGAGCTTATAAAACTTTCAAAAGAATGCGACGCTGATTACGCTAAGTTTCAAAAACGTAATAACAAGGAATTGCTTACCGAAGAGCAGTACAACGCTCCACATCCTAACCCATACAATTCATATGGTGATACTTATGGTGCACACCGTGAATTTTTAGAGTTTGATCAGGATCAGCACGCTGAATTAAAAAAATACGCAGAATCTATTGGTATAGGTTATGCAACCTCTGTTTGGGATAATATATCAGCCCAAGAGATCATTGAACTTGATCCTGAATTTATTAAAGTGCCATCAGCATGTAATAACAATTACGAAATGCTGGGTATGTTAAGAGATGATTATAAGGGAGAGATCCACTTGTCAACCGGTATGACTACTAAGGATGAAGTTGAACAGGTAATTAACTTTTTTGAAGAAAACGGACAAAGTAAAGACAGGTTGGTTATTTATAGCTGTACTTCAGGCTATCCTGTACCATTTAAGGATATTTGCCTGCTTGAAATTAAAAGCCTTTATGACAAATACGATTCAAGAGTTAAAGCTATCGGTTTTTCTGGTCACCACTTAGGTATATCAACAGATATTGCTGCTTACACTTTAGGAGCATACTGGATAGAAAGACACTTTACTAAAGACCGTACCTGGAAAGGTACAGACCATGCTGCATCACTTGAGCCATCTGGTATGCAAAAAATGGTAAGGGACCTGCACCATGCCTACGAGTCTTWAAACTATAAAGACACTGAAATATTAGCAATAGAACAAGTTCAGAGAGATAAATTAAAATACAGAAAAAAAGAAAGTATATAATATGGCGGTTGCCTTTATACCTGTAAGAGGCGGTAGTAAATCAATCCCCTCTAAAAATATAAAGTTATTTTGTGGCAAACCACTGGTTTACTGGTGCGCTAAAGCTTTGCAGGATAGCAAATCAATAGATACTATTGTTATTGCTACAGACTCTGAAGTTATAAAGCAAACCGTTTTAACTTTCGGTTTTTCAAAACTGGTAGTGTATGACAGGGATCCGGCAAATGCTGCTGATACCTCATCAACCGAGGCTGTAATGCTGGAGTATCTGGCTAAGGTAAACTTACCGGCCGAAAAATACTTTGTATTGGTACAGGCAACCAGCCCATTTGTTACCGGCACTGATTTTAATAATGCATTTGCAGTATTAAAAAGAAAAAAAGCCGATTCTTTATTAACATGCGTACCATACAAGCGTTTCTTTTGGAACGAAGATGGTACGCCTGTTAAT
>NZ_JBFUJG010000373.1:0-1482 GCF_056401495.1 Mucilaginibacter sp. P4_E8 | reverse complement strand
CATATGCAGTAATAGTTACCGAAAACGGGGTTATGGTATTACAAATTATATTATCAACTTTAAAATTGGTGGTTCCTTTTGCAGCGTCAGGAACAACTGTTGTTAAAGTAGCCAAACCGGGAACCACAGGCTGTTCTGCTCCAAATGCGTAATAATGGTAATCTTTATTTACCGTTACCACAATGGTTTTAACGTTAGCCGGAATTGCATCTTCAATATTTACTTCTAACTGACCTACTATTCTGCTTAATGTAACGGCCTGGTTAATATCACCCTGTACGGTTATTTTAAACTTGCCAACAAATGTATCCCCCCAGGGAAACACAGCGGCACCAGAATTATTATTGTCTGCATAATAATATAGATAATCACTACCAACCGCAGCATACCCTAATACACTTTTTAACCTGGCTTTACCTGCACCAATTCCAATAGTGTAAGTCCCGGCTGGCAACTTATCCGAAATAGTACCGAAATTACTCGCGGTTGAATCTATATTAAATGCGCGAAATACATTTCCAGCAGCACCATAAACAACGTATCGAATAGATTTAAAATAATCATTGGTAATTGGTATCGGCGTTGCATTTGTTTTTACACCGTTTACTTTTATTTTATGGCCGGTTGCGTTGGTTATTAATTGGGTAGAAYCCGATAAGTTAAATTTTATATCATAAGTTTTAATATCAGGGTCTGTACCAGAACGGTGATCTTTTTTACAGGAAAAAGCAAAAAAGCAAACCAATAATAAGAGAGGCGCGTATTTTTTCATCGGTTTAGTTTTATTTTGAGAGGCTAACTTATTCTTAAAATGGGTTATTACTATGAGTTCCATTCCAGCTGGTATCAGCAACAAGCTGAAAACCGTTACCAACAGGATTACCTGCACCGCCAAATAAATTCCCGGTTAAAACTGTTCTTTTATTGGGCATGTACATTACATCGGCTACTACGGCTCTCGATATACCACTATAAGCTTGACCTGATGAGCAATAAAGTGTTACATCTGATTTAGGAAGAGCCAAAAAAGGTTGACTGCTAACTGTATAATTTAAGGCACCAATATCTGTGGGTGTAAAAGTACTCCTTAGCTCTAAGCCGCCAATTGTCCTTGCGGCAGTACCACTACCTATATAAAATTTATTAGCAATTTTTGTAACAGTGATACTCAGTGTTTTAGCATTTGAGGGGATAGCATCTTTTATTACTACCTGCATTCCTGAGGTTATCCTATCCAGGTTAATGGTTTGCGATGCATCGCCAGGAATTGTTAAGGGAACTTTTTTATAAAACGCATCTTTATTAAATGGTATGCCTTGATTTGAAGGATTATATGTTAATATATCTGTGTTTAAACTGCTACTATCAACAGCAATATCATTTGACAGTGCTAAACCTGTTTTTCCGGCTGCTACTACTATGGTGTAATTTCCGATAGTTAACCCCTCTGTAAAGGTTCCAAAACCGGCATCGGTTGATACC
>NZ_JBFUJG010000372.1:0-1487 GCF_056401495.1 Mucilaginibacter sp. P4_E8 | reverse complement strand
GGTGCTACCGGTGTTGAAACTTTTCAGGATTATATTAAAAGCAACGAAGCTGTTCCATTCCTGGAGGGTTCTGCAAGTGATTTTGCCGGGTTAATTTTAAAAATTTCATCGCTGGAAGATTTAGGAAGCAGTAACAGAGATTTGAAAAAGTACCAAAAAGTGATTCAAAACTTAATTGAAAATTAATTATGAGCGCATTTGTAGAAAGAGTCCTCAACCGGATTAAGAAAGCTTTAGCTAAAGTTAATGATATACAAAGAGGGGTAATAATTGGACCAAAGGCATTTATTCAGGGTACTAAAATAACAAAGGGCGCCGTTATTGGCGAAGGCTGCAGATTGTACCAGGCCACCATTAATGGTAACGTTAAAATTGGAAGGTTTTCATCTATATGGGGACCTAACACATACGTTTTGGCAAAGGTTAACAAAATAATAATAGGAAATTTTTGTTCGGTTGCCCGCAATGTAACCATACAGGAGTTTAACCATAATCATAATAAACTGACGTCTTATTACATAGGTGAAAACATATTTAAGGAAAAATGGGAAAATGAGGCTATATCCAAAAATGATATCATTATTGGTAATGATGTTTGGATTGGGGCCCATTGTGTTATTCTGTCAGGATCAACCATCGGAAATGGCGTAGTAGTAGCAGCTCATAGTTTAGTTAATGGCAATATCCCTGATTATGCTATTGTAGCCGGCAGCCCTGCTAAGGTTTTAAGATACAGATTTGATGAGGAAACTATTAAGTATCTGTCTGAACTAAAATGGTGGGATTGGAGTGAAGAAAAGATAAGGGAAAACAAACATCTTTTTATAGATAACTATAAAATGGACAATATATAATTTATATAAACGCAAAGTATGCTTAACCCCCAGGTTTCTATAATTATTCCTACTTATAAAGATTGGAGCAGACTACAGTTGTGTATAAATGCACTTGAAAAGCAAACCTATGATAATGCTTCTACAGAAATAATCATAGTAAACAACGACCCCTCAGATCAGCCTCCGAAAGATTATCATCTTCCTGCAAATATGCGTATCATTTCTGAGGCTAAACCAGGTTCATATGCTGCAAGAAATGCTGCCTTAAAAATTGCAAAAGGCGAAATAATAGGTTTTACAGATTCAGATTGCATTCCGGATGCTGACTGGATAAAAAATGCGGTAATACACTTTCAAAACAATGTTGAATGTAAAAGGATAGGTGGACGGGTTAAACTTTTTTATAAAGAACAAAAGCCCAATTTGGCCGAAATGTATGAAATGGTTTATGCTTTTAGACAGGAAAGTGTTGTAAAACGCGAGGGTACTAGTGTTACTGCAAATATGTTAACGTACAAGGCTTTGTTTAATGACATTGGCCTTTTTAATGACTCATTAATGTCTGGCGGTGACTATGAATGGGGGAAAAGAGCATTTAAAGCCGGTTATAATATTAATTATGCAGATAATGTAATAGTTAACCATCCGGCC
>NZ_JBFUJG010000371.1:0-1508 GCF_056401495.1 Mucilaginibacter sp. P4_E8 | reverse complement strand
GCCTGGTACAAAAGGATTTTATGCCGATAAAATATTCAGATGTGCATTTTGCCCTTTGGCGGGGAATCAAAAAAGTATTTGATCCTAAGGGTGTATTGAACCCCGGGAAGATATTTTAACAGATGTGCAAATGTGCGGATATGCAGATGATTTGAAAATGAAGTCATCTGCATATCTGCACATTTGAAATCTGCACATCTAAAATTAATTTGTATTCAAGATCAATCTCGGTTCATCATACTCAATCATACTGCGGCGCTCGTTGGCAGGGATGGACACTGATTTGTTGGCTGCATAATCGTAGCTAATGCAAACAGTTTTACCTGTAGTTACAATTTCTTCGCCCTGTGGGGTTACTTTTACCAATACATGCATGACATCAAAACTGCTGTTGCCTATGCGTATAGTGCGCACATAACAGGCTATTTGATCATTWATGGTGATGGGTTTCAGATAATTGATCTCTGACCGGCCCAGTATAATACCCGCATGGTTCCAGTCCCAGTTAATTATTTCTTTCCAATAGTTGGTTCTTGCTATTTCAAAATAGGTTAAGTACACCGCATTGTTAAMGTGCCCGAAGGCATCTATATCAGAAAAACGGATGGGGATGCCCGTTTTGTACTTGTAATCAGTAAGTTTTTCAGCCATTGGTGTCAATTTGTCTGTATAAAACCGTTTGTTGCGACAAATTGTCTGGTGTGTTATCGGTTTTATCTCTTGGTATAACAGTTGATTAATAGGTTACGAAGTTAACAAAAACAAAAACTTTTAAGGAGATATTAAAATGACATTAGTAAAATTCAACAACGGATTAAAAAATAACGCAGTAGGCCCATTCTTTAACGATGTATTCGATTCAATATTGAACGATTCATTTATTGGCGATAAATTAGTAGCCCGCGTACCTGCAGTGAACATTGCAGAAAACGAAAACGAGTTTCATATTGAACTGGCTTCACCTGGGTTAAAGAAAGAAGATTTTAAGATCAACTTAGATAAGAACGTATTAACTGTATCGGCCGAAAAGAAAAGTGAGAACGTAGAAGAAGGCAAAAAATTCAGCAAACGCGAATACAGCTACAACTCTTTTACCAGATCCTTTACTTTGCCAGAAAGTGCCGATCATTCAAAAATTGAAGCTGATTATACCGATGGTATATTGAAGCTTACTGTAGCCAAAAAAGAAGAAGCTAAATTTCAGTCAAGAGAAATAGCTGTAAAATAATTAAAGACTGTTTTCATAGAGTAGTTAGTTTGGTTTTTAAGAGAGAGGCCGCTCCATTTGGGGCGGTCTTTTTTTTGTGCCTGTATGTTTATAAACTACTATTGATATTGACCGGAAGCTTTGATAATAAAATCTGCTTGAAATAAGCATACTCCTAACTGGCATTTGGGGTGTATAATTATTGTATATTTAACAATCTTTATATACCTTTTTCATGAAACGAAACATCCTTTTTTCAGCAACCCTGCTGTTATTATCTGCTGCGCTATTAGCACAAACC
>NZ_JBFUJG010000370.1:0-1520 GCF_056401495.1 Mucilaginibacter sp. P4_E8 | reverse complement strand
TTACTAAGATATACCTTAGTTAACACATTGTAGTTATGATTTTCACTTTAATTAGCAAAATGCAAAGAAACAGGCTATMCAAAAAAAAGTATATCATGWAGTTTTAATGAAAATGATTTATATAGGGTTGGGTATTTCTACTTACTAATAAAATAAACTTGTATTTTTATCGCCTTAAGAAACTTCATCTTAGTCATACCCCTGTATAGTTAAAATATGAAAAAACTTGTCTTCCTGTTATTTTTTGCACTTATTTCCAGTCATTGTTTTTCTCAACAAATCGATACGTATATCAAAGCAGGTGCTAATATTTCATCTCTTGATGTTAACCCTGGCAGCTCGGCATTAGTGAGTAAAAATGCCCAGATACTATTTAATCTTGCTTTTTATTCTGATATCAATTATGGTAAATTCTCTTTGCAGCCAGGGATACAATTTTCTGGTAAAGGAGGAGAGTATTATGATAATAGCGCAAGTACGTTAAAGAAATTAAGATTGTATTACATTGAAGTTCCCCTTAATATTGTTTTAAATGTAAAGGCCGGAAAAAATAGTATGTTTTTTGGTGGCGGACCCTATCTGTCTGGTGGTATGGGCGGAACGTTAACAACTGTAGAGCCAACTAAAAGTTCAAAAAGTAACTTAAAGTTATTTAAAAAAACGGCAAATTTTAGGCTTGGCGATGCTGGGGCGGGGGCTATAGCCGGTATCAGATTTGAATCTGGTTGGATGGTTAGTGCCAACTATGAACTCGGTTTTGCAAATATCCTTACCGACAGGGCAAATACAACCGGCGATATATCAATGAAGAACCGGACATTAGGGCTTTCTTTTGGCCATGTATTTTAGCTAATGCGGACAGCATTTCTTGCCTTTAGTTTCTTCCTGAAATTTTGTAAGTATTGCTAATCATAATAACTTAAAAAGCTTATATAATATTGATATTTCAACAATAKCTTGTTAAATAATTGAATATAAAATTAACTATTCGTAACTAAATAAGCATTTGTTTGATAAATATTTATTAAATGATATCTTTACTGTGAAAAATTAAAATAATGTCTCAGCCAAGCAGTAGTATTAAAGTTTTTAGATATGATATTAATGCCCTAAGAGCACTTGCTATATTAGGCGTATTACTTTTTCATTATAAAGTGCCACATTTTACTGGCGGATTTGCGGGAGTTGATGTTTTTTTTGTGATTTCGGGTTATCTGATGAGCAAAATAATTATTACCGGCATAAATAAAAACACTTTTTCTGTTCTGGATTTTTATGGCAAACGGGTTAAAAGGATAGTGCCTGCTTTATTGTTCCTGATTATTGCTATTACGATTGCCGGTTTCTTTTTTTACTTTCCGGAGGATTATAAACTTAATGAACGTAACGCTGCCGCCAGTCTGGTCTTTTTATCAAATGTATTATATTGGAAAACCACAAATTATTTTGCTACCGCTTCTGACGAAAATATTCTGTTGCATACATGGTCATTATCGGTTGAATGGCAGTTTTATTTGATC
>NZ_JBFUJG010000369.1:0-1525 GCF_056401495.1 Mucilaginibacter sp. P4_E8 | reverse complement strand
ACCTAACTCAGCTTTATCAGAAGTACGCTTATAAATATTGGCATTACAGAGATGAGGCAGATAGAGAAACTGCACCTTGGATAAATTTAGAAAGCATCGTTAATACAGCCGATTTTGATTATATAATAGCCAAGCCCGATTTAAGCATAGTTGATTCAGATGTAGAACCAATTTTCATTCACAAAAAGAAAGGCATAAAAATAAAAATCGGTGAACTGTCATCAGGTGAAAAGACAATCATTTCTTTAATATTTGCCCTTTATAATTTAACGACAAGTACAAACTATGATAATTCCCAAAGTATTCCAGAAGCACTTCTTTTAGATGAACCCGATGCAACGTTACATCCATCATTAGCGAAAAGCTTCTTAAATGTTATACAAGAAGTACTTATACAAGAGAATAAGGTAAATGTTATTATGACTTCACACTCGCCTTCTACGGTTGCTCTCGCACCGGAAATCTCACTTTATTCAATGAATGACGGAGTATTTGAAAAATCTGATAAGCCTACGTCAATAAAACTATTAACCTCTGGACTAAAGAACCTTTTCATATATTATGAACACAGGAAACAAGTATTTGTTGAAGCAGATGTAGATGTTAAATTTTATGAAACCTTATATACTAAATTATCAACTGAAATTCCGGATTTAGATGATGATATAATTCTGAATTTTATATCATCGGGTAATGCAGACGGGGGTTACACAAGGGTTAAAGAATTCGTAAAAATTTTTAATAACGCTGGTAACAAAAATATTTGTGGAATAATTGACAAGGATGATAACCACCAAGGTAATGAAAGAGTAAAAGTGTTAGGTAAAAATGAAAGACGTAATATAGAAAATTACGTTTTTGACCCCATATTTTTTGCTTTGTTCTTTTTGAAAGAAGAACCAAAAAATAAAATTAAGTTCGGACTTAAAGAGAGCGATGATTATCTTACATATAATAAGCTAAATGAAGAAACAATTCAAACCTTGGTTGATAAAGTGATTGAATTGCTAATCCCTAATTTGAATGGGACGGCCATTGCTTTAGGAGCAACAGCAGACATAGAACTAATTTGTGGTCATAAAATAAAAATACCAACGTGGCATTTATCACTTAAAAAAGATGAAATAATTGATATTCACCAAACAACTTTTCCGAATCAGTTCTCTAAATACAAAACAACCAAAGCGGTTAAAGGAATTTTAATAGAAGATTATTTAAAACCTTATTACAATTTTCTTCCAAAAAGCATTTTAACGCTATTTAAGGAAATACAAGAGATAGATATTAGCTCTTAGTGGATTTCTTATAAATATCAGTTCCGTATTGGTCACGAATTGATGATGTAATAAAATCACTGGTAAACCCTGCTACAGTTTTTGTTATGTCATCAACTAAGGATGGTATATGTTTTGAGAAAATATTCTTAGCCGGGAATCCATTTTTATATACTGATTCACGCATAGCATAAGATAATGATTCAATTGCTTTTTCATTGCCATCAATATCTGAATGAGGTGAACCGCCA
>NZ_JBFUJG010000368.1:0-1525 GCF_056401495.1 Mucilaginibacter sp. P4_E8 | reverse complement strand
GTTTTTAAACGACTCATCTCTATCGAATAATTCACGCATTGATAGAACCAATAGCTTTTTTTCATCTGAATAATCAGAACCCATTTGATCCAAAATATAATCTGTTGTTGTTTCTTTCAGATATATACTTAACCCAGATTGTCCAAAAACATCTTTTGGAATGACTGATAAATCAAACTTGTTTTTGACTTTCAATCTTACGAGTTGATCACTAAAAAGCTCCCAAGATTTTTCCTGCGAATTATTATATAGCCAGAGGTTGACGGCGTTATAATCATTGCCGGCGCTTGGTAAGTCCATACCAGCCTCGAAAATGTCGATAATTGGAATAGATGTGAGTTTAAATATAAAACCCTGATATCTACTGCGAAAGTATCTGATTAATTTCTTTTGCAGTTCGTCCGGTGCAAGTTCTAATTCATCAAAACACAGAGCCCATTTAAATGGTTTACCTATGCTTTTAAATATAATGTTGTCGTCCTCACCAAAAAAATGTTCAAAAGATTTACTGAGGGATAATAGAACATCCATAAAGTCTTCACTATAATATCTTGGTAGGTCATTTGCATTAATCTCTACACCGTCCTGAATTTTAGTAATAATTGAGTTAACGTGTATGCGCCTTTCGTTCACCTCCTGTTCCACTGAATAAAGAGAAGGCAATGTCTCCGTTGGCAACTTCAATATTTTAATTAAATCAAGATTGAAATCTATGATATTACTATTTAACAATTCTTTACTTATCAGCCCTATTAATGACGAAAAAGTATTCAAAATGGAATTGTAAACATTTGTATTGATAAGAGCCCTTAATAAAGTATCAATTAACGTTTTCTCAGTGTTCAGTTTATTCTTTAAATTTTCAATTTCTAATTTCCATTGCACATCTGTTGGGATATAGATAGCAAAGAAGGGCACTTTGGAATGCATATCTTGACCGAATACCTTGTGGAATTCAATTTGAGCATCAACAGTCAGCATTTTTAATAACGTGGTTTTTCCACAGCCGCGAGGCCCAAGTAATATGCTATTACAATTCCTTGTAATTTCGATAAATTGTGGATGAATAATAAAGCTACTGGCCACTTGTTTTGTAGACAGATTTCTAGCGTTAAACCCATCGAATAAAGTTGCAAATTCACTCATCGTCTTTTCATTAATTCTATTATCTGGTTTTTATCCTTAATAGTGACAATTTTATAATCAGACTGTAAGATTTCCGTTATTTTTACCTGTTCAGCAGGTAAATAGCAATTGAAGTCTGGAAATATGGCAATGAAGTCCTCATAGGGGAAATAATTAATACTATGAGTAGACATATGTGTCTCAACAGATTTGGAGAAATCCGTTATACTTAAATTTGCACCGAAACCGAATAGGTGGTCAAGTTTGCCGCTTGAAGCTTTATACCATCCGATCATATTAGTAAACTCATAATTTTCAAAATAGCCTTTGACTTGGTTCGGATATAGCGTCAAGACATGAAAATAATTTTGAGAATTTGTTTCTTGAAGATTTTCTAATG
>NZ_JBFUJG010000367.1:0-1530 GCF_056401495.1 Mucilaginibacter sp. P4_E8 | reverse complement strand
AAAGGGTTTTCAAATACAGAAAAACTTTACTGATGCCTTTGTTAAGAATGCTAAAGAGCAAGCAGAAGAAGCACGTGTTGAAGAAATCAAGAAAGAGATTGTAAAAAATGCAAGACTAATAGCAGAAAAGAAAGCATTAGGGGAAGATACCTATAAGCTTGAAGTTGAAAATCAGAGAAAGAAGATCGCAACTCTTGATAAGGATGATAAAGATTACAAGAAAAATTTAGCTGATGCTGAGTCAGAGTTACAGATAATCATCAATACTGAAAGGAAAAAGAATAGCGATAAATACAAAGATTTACTGAAAACTGATCTTGATAACATCAAGAAAAATAATGAAGATGCTAAAAAAATTATAGCAGAAGGTTCTGCATCACAACGTGATCTTGAAATAAAAGATTTACAGTTAAAATATGATGCTGAATTTAAATTACTGGAAAAACGTAGGAAAGATATTGAAGATGACAGGAGTAAGGAACTAAAAGGAATTGAAAATTATAATACAGATTATAATAGGTTGACTTTAGCCAAAAAAATTGAAGAACAGAAAATTAATGACAAATATAATTTAGCCATAAAAGCATATGATGATGAAGTTAATTCTGCTTACCTAACAAGTTTTGAAAAGAAAGCTATAGAGATCAATAAAAAAGCTGATGAGCTTTTAAAGACAAATCCACAGCAAAAGGGAAAGATTGAACAAGATAGGGCTTTTCAATTAAATCAAAATACTGATGAAGCTAATGCTACTTCATCTTCTACACAAGCAAAAACTGATCTATCTATAGCAGAAGATATTAACAGACCTAAAGATTCTGATACACCCGATGAAGCCCGTATAAAAATTGAAAACTTAGCTAAGGCAAAATTTGATGCCGAAAATGCTGCATTTGAATTAAAGAAGGTTCAGTTAACAGGGCAACAGGATGAATTAGCTCAATTAACAGCAGATCATAATAAATCATTAACTGATAATGAAGAAGCAAATGCTAAGGCCCGTAAGGATATAGCAGAAGGGGAAAAGAACGCAAGATTAGCAACATTAGAACAAATAGGAGCAGGTTTACAAGCAGCATCAGATTTAGCAGGAGAAAATACCGTTGCTGGTAAAGCTTTAGCCGTTGCTTCAACCACTGTAAGCACTTATTTAGCAGCACAACAGGCTTATGCATCTCAAATTATTCCGGGTGATCCGACATCCCCATTTAGAGCAGCATTAGCAGCGGGTATTGCAGTTGCAAGTGGTTTAGCTAACGTTAAGAAAATCTTATCTGTACAAGTACCTGGAGCAACAGCAGGTACAGGTGCAGGTTCTGCAACAGCACCACCAGTAATCAACTCAACTGTCATTAACAGGGATAATAATGGCAGTAATGATATACGTGCAGCAGTTGATAACAATGCTAAGGTTCAACAACAAGTTCAAACAAATGTCCGGGCTTATATAGTTGATAAGGATCTGGAGAAGCAAAAAGACAAAGCCAATTACTATAATTCACAGTCTACATTTTAATTAATATTATGTAC
>NZ_JBFUJG010000366.1:0-1549 GCF_056401495.1 Mucilaginibacter sp. P4_E8 | reverse complement strand
ATGTCAACTATAGTTTAAAAACCTCTGATAATTTAATTGAATCTACACCAGAAATTTATCAATCTTTTAAATTACTAATATCTGATTATCAAGTAAGCGGTGGTACAATTGTTTTAGCTTCAACAGTATTAAGTGATGCTTATACTGTATGGCAGGGTGAACTTGATAGGGTAAAATTTACAGCGTACAATTATTTGAATTATGTTCTGAACTCTGGTACTACCAAGAATCAATTTTTAACTAACAAACCTTTAATCAGTAACATTTATGAATCTTCTGATGAATACCTGTATCTATTAAATGCGGGTATCAATGGTGGCGTTCAATATGATTTTTACGGCTCTGGTAACACTTTATTAGGTAGCCATATAGTAACAGGCATCACATCAACGAATAAAGCTTACAGAGTTAATATAAGCCCACAAATTATTGATGCTTATTTCGGATTTGACTTTAATAATATGTATGGTGATTCTTTTGGAGATATGTTTCAAGACCCCTTTGGAACTTATTACTCAATAGATAACACTAATTACTTTACTGTTAAACTGGTTGATGGTAGTGGACATACCAAATCTGAAACAAGAACATTTGTTTTAAGGGCTGATAACTGTAAAGCAGAACCAGTACAAATACTTTTCTCAAATTCTTTAGGTGGTTTTGATAGTATTACTATGTTCAACCCAGCAGAAAGCATAGCCATAACAAAAAATTCTATAACTACATACCCTTATCAGATCAATTCAGCCGGGGATTATACTAATAATAATGATGGTGTATATAATCAAACGGATTTAGTTTATAATGTTGCTAAACAATCAACTTATAAAGTATTCAGTGATGTTTTAAATGATTTAACAGCAGCTTGGATTAAAGAATTATTAGAGGCTAAAGTTGTATATGTAAAATTAGTTGATAATACATTATTACCGATATCAATTACTACCAATTCTTATAACATCATTAAGCAAAAATATAATACCAATAACAACAGGTTAGAAATTGAATTTAAGGTAAAGGAATCTGGATTAAAATTCTAATTGACATACTATTTATTGAAAAGTCAATAAATGGATATTTCATCTTACATATCTGGTGTTACCAGCAATATTACTAATCAGCTTGCCCCTAAATCAATACCAAGTTCAACCGTTGGTGGTGCTCTTACAGATTTAGCGACCCTAACTAAAACTAATGTTGAAGGGTTAAATACAACATTCAACAGTTCATTAACTCTCAAAGCAGACAAAGCAGATTTAGATACTACTGGTACTACTTTAGCTGTAACAGGAGATAAATCAAATTCACCAGTACCACCAAAAGGTTCATTTTCTATAGCATCTGGTGATTTTATATATAATTCGGCTGTTGGTCTTTGGACTACACAGTTATTAAACCCGGTATCATCGGATATAACGTTTAAAGGTTCTAACACTCAGTTCTGGTTGATTATAGGATATAAAGATGCAAACAATATCTGTTGCGCAGGTATATCAAGTAATGGAACGTTTGGTAGGGTAGTAAACGTGAATCTAAACCCTACAGGTGA
>NZ_JBFUJG010000365.1:0-1569 GCF_056401495.1 Mucilaginibacter sp. P4_E8 | reverse complement strand
TCTTTATTGAGGGGGTTAGGCAGGCCGGGCCTGGAAATGAAACAGCAGATTTTTAAGGCGCTGGTGTTTTTACCATCATTAGCATTGGGTATATATTTTTACGGAATAATTGGAGCTGCCTGGGCTGTATTGCTYAATAAAATTGTAGTGGTTTTAGTAGCACAGTATTCGTTTAATTATCTCATTCCAATAAAAATATCAATAGTCGAATTTTTCATAGCCCTTAGGGCTCCCATAATTGCGTCTGCCTGCAGCTTTACTATAACATATTTGTTAAACCTTGCAGGGGTAAACTATATAATAGGAGGCTTGGTTCTCTGCATTAGTTATTCTGGAGTAATTTATTTGATGATGGCTGATGAGCTCAAAAACACATTAGCAGGTTTAAGAAAAAAGCCTGTACCCTCTGTGCATAAAACTAATTAATAAAAAGATGATCTCGGTAATTATTCCCTGTCACAATTGTGAGAGCTTTATAAACAGATGTGTTGATAGCGTTTTAAACCAAACTTATCAGGATGTTGAAATTATTTTAGTCAATAATAACTCGTCTGATAACTCATTAGCGTTATTAAATAAATATCAATCTGAATTTCCGGATAAGATCTTTGTCTTTGAGGAATCTAAGAAAGGCGCTCCTGCGGCCCGTAATCATGGTTTATATAAAGCTAGGGGCGAATGGATACAATTTTTGGACGCTGATGATGAGTTATCTCCGGATAAGCTACAAGGACAGCTTAACATAGCTCTGGCCACTGGCGCCGATGTAGTTGCAGGCGCTTGTTTACTTCTGTATAAAAAAGAGAATAGGATTGTTCAAATAATCAGACGTGCTGATAAAGACATTTGGAAAGGTCTGATCACGTCAAATTTGGGTATTACCAGCTCAAACTTGTGGCGTAAACAGGCATTTTTTGATGTTAATGGATGGGATGAAACACTAAGCTCTTCACAAGAATATGATGTGCTTTTTCGGCTTTTAAAAAACAATGCTAAAGTAGCGGTTGATAATTCAGTAAAAACAACAGTTCATTTTTCTAATAACTCTGTTTCCAAAAGCCGGAACAAAAAAAAAGTGAAACAAATACTGGATAACCGTATCAATTTGAGGTTGAAAATTAAAGATGAATTACAATCATCAAAAAGACTTACACCCAAGTTGGCGCAGGCTATTGATACATACATTTATACCGAGCTCATGGATAACTATCTTGTGATACCTGAGTATGTAAATGAGCTCATGAACAGATACCATTTAGACGTTAAATACTCCAAAATTGTAAAGCTTAATGTAAAGGTGTTTTTGAAACGCTTGTACGTCCTTTTGGTTATCACATAAATTATCCGCTGTTAATAAGACAATTGCCTTACATAAACCCTGATTTTATTATGAACAAAGAGAAACAAATGGTGTCTATAATTATCCCCACCTATAAAGATTGGGATAGATTATCTTTATGTCTAAACTCGCTTGATGAACAAACCTATGACCACGAATTTTTTGAGATCATTGTAGTAAATAATTATACGGAAGATAAAATCCCTGCCGGTTTTTTTATTCCCCAAAAC
>NZ_JBFUJG010000364.1:0-1578 GCF_056401495.1 Mucilaginibacter sp. P4_E8 | reverse complement strand
GCATGGTAGCCTGATAGCCAATACCTTTACCCCAATACATTTTATTTCCGATAAAAAGATGCAATTCCGCACGTTTATCCTGAATATCCAGCAACTGGATATTACCAACATAGGTGTCAAGCTCTTTTAAGCAGATGGCAAAGCGAATTTGGTCGGGCCTGTTCAGGTTACTTTGTAGCCATGCAGCCTCCATTCTTGGGGTAATACGCTGAGTAGCCTTAAAATTGGTAAAAGTCCAAACCTTTGGATCATTTCTCCATAAATAAGATGTTTGTGCATCTTCTAAAACCAGGGGGCGTATGTATACTGAAATATTCATATAAATTGTTGTAAAATGTTTAACATAAAAAACATGTCCTGAAGATTATACCGGTGATCTATTGGCAAAGGCACCATACACCGGGCGAGATAGTTTTCATACATTTTGCTGGTGGTCCACTTAAACACATTTGGCCAGTATGTAGCCACGAATATTTTTTTCTGTATCAGGTGTAATTTCAGATCACGATCAGCACTTAAAAAAGGATAAACCATTGGGGAGTAGTCATCTGGAATATCAAACTTAAACAGGTTTTGGGCCTGCAAATGCTTATGTAAAAATTCAAAATTCCGCTTTCGTATCCGGGCGCATTCCTCGTAGTTAATACTTGAAAGAATTCTTTGTGTTAAGGGCGACATGCTCCTAATTTCATTATTCACTAAAGCATCATTATTTCTCTTGAAATCAGAATAACCCGCCTCTACGCCAAATTCAATGCTTTTTAAAAGATGAGAACAACGACTAACAGATGAATCAACCGGCAACTTCCGACTGAGCTTTTTATTAATCTGCAGATAAGCCCCGTCAGGAACCCCAAAAAACTTTCTGCACGAATAAAAAGTATCTATGCCAGGCAATGGAGCCGAAAAAAAAGCCTGGGAATTATCTATGATCAGGTTTTTGATCTGCCTACTTAAACACTTTATTGTTTCCTGTTTAATGCCAAAGTAATTGGTGTATAAAAAGCAGGCATCCGGTTCAATTTCAAAATCAATAACAGGATTAAGCTGATCATTAATTTTATAAAACTGATAGGCTACATCAAGCTTTTTAATAGGCTCAAGTAAAACATCACAAGTAAAATAAGGTATATAAATTTTGGCATACCCTTTTTGTTTCAGAATATATTCCAGAGCGTTACGGCCGGTATTTAGTCTGATCAAATTAGGGTAAAACTCCTTTCCTACGGCTAATTGCAATTCGTAATACCCCCCCATGGTTCTTAGAGTGGTTTTAGTTTTCTGCATGGTTAAAAGTTTAATATGATTGGTTTAGGTATTATTCTCAGCCCTGGTCACGCTGGTACATTCTTAAATGTGGAGGCTGATAATATTCATCTAAATTTTCAGGGACACGTGCATTATATCCAATAACCTGTCGCAGTTCAGCACTTAACCCTGCAACAAAGTCATAACCTAAAAATCTTGAATAATCCAACTGTTGCTTAAAAAACGGAGGGGTAAAGCCCAATGTTAAAGCTCTTCTCACGTCTGTGGTAGTATTTTCGCCAGCAGCATGCCAAATGTTTGAGTTAAAAA
>NZ_JBFUJG010000363.1:0-1606 GCF_056401495.1 Mucilaginibacter sp. P4_E8 | reverse complement strand
GTTGCAGGCAGCTTTAACCATCCACTTTATTTTCAATTTTATTATAAACAATATAAAGACAACTTCTCACTTAACAATATTGATCATACCAGTATCTATGATCTTATTTCAAACTTTATACTTAATAAAATTTACCTGGGGCATCATGCTAACGAAAAAACATTGCTGCTGAAAGGCCTTATAGAAAACATGGACTTTAAAAAGCGGGAATATGATGTGGATAAATTAAAAGTAAACAGTTTATTTAATCAATACAGCCAGGCATACAGGGAGTTACTAAGCATAGGTTTTTTAAAGGAAACAAATACAAGCAGCGATTCGCAATTTAACACCTATGTGCAATTTGGGAACAGTAATTTTTTAGAATTGGCCATAGCTAATAAATTGCTGCAAGATAATAACAAGGTATTTGATGCCCATTTAATTAAAGCTATTAACCAATTATTCTTTAACAATGAACTCAAGGTTGCTATTATTAAATGGTGTGTTATGCATGCCGTTAAAAACGGGCAGCTGGAAAATATTTCACTTTTATCCAAAACCGATCTTAACGCTAAAGAGAAATCAGAACTGATCATTTTTTTGGGAGACTTGCTTAATAAAACTTATTCGCTCCCAAATAATGCGGGCACAACAGTCAATTATTTTAAACAGGATTGCAGTGACGGATTATTTTATTACTTTTTGGGGTTGGAATTTATAAATACGGATTACAAAAAAACACTGCAAACCTTACTGAAATTTGAGCTATCTAATCATAAAAAGATCCTAACCTATACTGGGTTGGCAATTACTGCCATCCTTCAGTTAGATATGCCCTCATTAGAAGGGTATTTAATAAAACTCAACAACTTTTTGCCCGAAGATTACCAGCAGTTCACGATCAGTCCTTTAGAATGCCTTACCACAATACATTACTTTTTTAAGTATGGCATAATTAAAAAGGATTTCTTTATTAATATCACCCGTTTCTACTTTAATCCCCCCAGGCAAAACGGAAATTTAAATTATAGCCCTACAAATGATCTTATCTACTTACTGGCGGGCTTCTCGCTTTTAATATGTCAAAAACCAAGAAAAATGCTGCGGTACCTGAATGTACTTGAAAAACTATATGTTAATGATCTGGAAGAAGCTACCAGTTATACCTTTTTTTTAAATATTCTGACTGCCGATACGCACTTTTTACTGGGCAAAGTAAAAGAACTAAAAGCTATTCATGATACTATTTCTGAATTGTTTAAAACAAAAGAAAACTCATTTACATCGTCCATGAAACTGGCATTTTATAGCCTCAAAATTAAAAAAGCAATACTTAACAACGATTACGCTGCCATTCCTGGTTATTTAAAATATTTAAATCAGGCTGCTGATAAATCCGGGAACAAGTTTTCAAAAATATTTACGATAACCTTATTGATCAATCAACCTGCAATTATAAAACAGGATCCCGCTTTTTATAAACAATTAGCTTATAATAATGCCAGGACACTACGCGAATGCGGTTTAAGCCCCGAAACATTCTCAAGGCAGGATTCTTTCAACTAACCCATCAATTTGTTTATTCTTTAAGAAAAAGAAAGGTGACTTCGGCCAACTTTTGATC
>NZ_JBFUJG010000362.1:0-1626 GCF_056401495.1 Mucilaginibacter sp. P4_E8 | reverse complement strand
CATGTGGGGTGTATATCAATATGATCCCAATCCCAAATCTCTGATGGAATTTCCTCTGTGCCTTTTTTAAATGCGAATAATTCGGTTTTAAAAGATTCATCTACTAACCGATTGCGAAAAATTGTTTCAAAACAAACTGGTGTAAAGGCGTAATCTATTTCCGTTTCCAGTTCGGATATTGGATTAAATGTAGGTGCCGCCAATTTTTCCAATTCGTCCGATGTTAACGCGAAAAGAATAATTGAATTGATCAGATTGGAATAATAAAAATTCACATATTTATCATATTCAGGCTCTTCTTTATTAAGGGGTGAATTATCTATTTCGGGTGATTTTATTCCGAATATTGATTTCAGGCTTATCTTCATTCTCGGTCTGCAAATTCGTGGCGGTCTGGTAAATATAAATTAATCAACCGATATAGAGGCGTTTCTTTAAACTGAGGTTAAGTTACTTTGTTTGAAAAATCGCCTATTTCAATCAATTCGTCAATAAAATGGTTCAGATCATACTCCGTTATTTGCCCAAAAGCTTCTCATGAAAATGAGAGGCTTTTGGGCGGTGATGGTGCGGAGCACCACCTTTGTTTTTTGCTACAAAGCTATTCCGCCGCTGGGGAGAAAACCTGTTAACTTAATGACATTGGGCGCAAACGGTAGCGGGAGCCCGACCTGGTTGAAGTTATTGATGAAAATTAAGCAACTACTTTACCGCGTATATTTTTAGGTATATCTTCATACAATGGGGTTGAAAGCATAGGAGAAACCCAATTATTTACCCCATCTTTTAACATACCTTCATCTGCTCTTGATAATACTGGATCCGACCTTAATACTTTATAAGCAATATTATTATAATCCTCAATCGATAACTTCACCTTACCTTGTTTTACATTTTTCTTAAGTAATTCCATTACTATTCGCAACCGTATAATATTTTCACCGTATATACTTATGCCTTCCAAGTGCTTTACCCTTTCAAATTCCGATTTGATGCCAGAAAGAATCACATAGTTACCCTCTTTCATATAGAACCACTTTCCCTCGGAAGAATAAGTATTTCCCGGGCTATATTTAAAATCAGGTAACGTTGTTGCAGAAACCTCTTGTTCAACAGAGTTTATTTTTAAACAGTTGTACTTACCCTTGGTTGGAAGCTTTTCTGATACTACTTTTCCAAACAAAAGTTCTTTGTCCGGCAGTTCATTAAGATCAACGATTTGATTATCAAAAGCATTATAAACATTTACTAAATAAAAATCAAGACCCATAAATCCGATTAGAGGAAAAGAGCTGCAATAGATGTAGTCATAGGAAATCAATTCCAAAGAGGGAATTTCGTCAAAAGGAATATTGCTTACAGGAAGCTTATAATATGTTTTTATTAAATTCATTTAAAATAAATCTTTCCAATTAGATGCGTTTTCATTCAACCATTTTTCTGCCCCCGCTACCACAAGCGGGACATATGGGTAATAATACCCTGGTTTACAATCTTGGTGACACTATTTTGTCAGTAGTATACAAAATGTAAACTATTGATAATCAATTATAACTAAGTGTTCACGGGTGTTCATGTGCGTGGATATGAACACTGTAGCTTATAACTATTTCTTCACTGCATAAC
>NZ_JBFUJG010000361.1:0-1629 GCF_056401495.1 Mucilaginibacter sp. P4_E8 | reverse complement strand
GGATACAGGATATGAAGAAAATTTTTGCACATTTCTTTATCCATTTAATATCGGCAGTATCCTCCCCTTTCTTTTTTCTGAGGAATAACAAAACCAGCAAAACCACAGCGAAGGCATAATAAACTACTTCGCTTGGAAAGCAAACTGAATATACAGCAGTTAACAAAAAGTATACGTTGTTCCTTTTGAAAAAGAAAACCGCGAAAAACCACAGTATAGGTATTAAAATTTTATTATAATCACCTGTTGCAAAAATTACTGTGCCAATAAATAAATGGATAAAAAATGGCTTTATAATATCTTTTATAACGAGCCTCTCAGGGCCGCCGTTAATAAAATTAACATCCACAGAATCTTCCCTATCCAACACATTTCTCATTAGCATACTTAATGGCTTTTTGGCTTTCTTTGTGATAAGCCGAATTCAAACTTAAAGGTAAAATAGTTAACAAAATAAACAAGTACGGATAGGTAGTTCTTTAACGGCAGTATTTTATATTTAACTGATTTGCGCAAAAATAAATTAACATCTTTAACGTATCCGTTTATTGCTGCATATAAGGCCATATCCCTGTATTGCCTTGCTAAAAAGTAGGAATAGTCTGGGTGGTCCACAATTTTTTTAAATAAAGACACCTTCTCTAAATACTGGTCATTACTGATCTTTAATGAATCAAAACCAGGTATATTGTGTCCATTTATACGAAGCAAAGGTTTTTCTACAAATCCGAATTTGTAATTAACTATTATAGCAATAAAAAATAAATAATCCTGAAACCTGTTAAGGTCCTCGTCCCAAAGGCCGCTCTCTTTTATTACAGATTTACGAATCAATAATGTTGAGCTTGCTCCTAAAGGGCACTTTTTAGTTAAAAAAGGTGATATTAAATCTCCATCGTTCCCTGCTGTGTACAACACACCATCAGTTTCCCAACCGCAATAGCATCCCGCCCATGAATTGTCCAGACTATCCATCTTTGACACTTGTTCAGCAAGTTTTTCAGGGAACCAGGTATCATCATCGTCAAGAAATGCTATAAATTCTCCATTTGAGTGCAGGATCCCTGTATTTCTTGCACCATTGCCCCCTTTTTTACGCTCATTTTTTAAATACTTTATCCGGGGATCTTTTAAGGTTCCCAGGAGCGCGCTAATGGTCTCGTGATCATCCTTGTTATCATTAACAACCACTATTTCAAAATCCTTATAGGTTTGTTGCAGTACKCTGTTTACAGCACTTAAAAGCTGGTCTGGACGTTTATATGTAGGAATTACAACACTTACCATAGTTATTCATTAAAAAATTATCGGGGTTTACCTAATTTTTAAATTTAATTTATTCTCTGTTTGCAGTTTTCCCTAACTGCAGTCTAAACGATTCTGTAGCCGTAAGCACCCTTAGGTAATAGTGTAATCCAAAAACCTGAACTTTTCCGCTAAGGTTAAGATCTTCCTTGTTAATCCGGCCTATATCCTTCACCGGCGGCCTCAACATTTTGATAAAATCCCATAATACCTGAACCTTTGACCTGTTATTTGCAGTTATTTTTGAGATCCCGGATATTCTTTTCGCCTTTTTTGTAAGTTCCTTTACCTCTGAACGGGCCGGATGGTTAACTATTACATTAT
>NZ_JBFUJG010000360.1:0-1649 GCF_056401495.1 Mucilaginibacter sp. P4_E8 | reverse complement strand
GTAAAAAGGCCGTCAGGTCCTTTGGAGCTGGGGCTGTGAGATTGCAAATTGGTATTATAAAATATCCTATAAGGTTCATTTTTCTTATCCATATCAATAATACGGTTCACCATAAGGTTGGCTACCTTTATTTGTAACTGATTAACCGACCTTAACTGTGCTGAAGATATGGTAACTGTATACTGCGGACCTATGAGTGTAGTGAGCTTTTTACCGTTCAGATAAACTTCGGCGTTTTCACACACCTTACCCAGATCCAGCTGCCAGGCCACCGCATTTTGCACCGGCTTTTTAAAACTAATAGAATAGCTTCCGGTTCCGGAGAAAGCTTTGAACTCCCCGCCACCCAAATCCGTCCATGATTTAAGCTGATTGATTTTTACCGGCTGCGGCAAGGTTGGGCCACCTTCGGTAAACATGAGTGTCCATGTACCATTTATATCCACCGGTTTGCCGGAATCCTTATAATATGTATAATTTGCTACACTAACTTTTGAAGGCGATGTTTGCAAAATGCAGCTTTGCCCCGGCTGTAACTGCAGGTAAACGCTGGTTTGGTTATTACCCTGTTTTCTGCTCTTTGCCAGACCGTAATTTTTAGTCATCGGGTCAAACATCACCACTGATGATGAAGCTACCGATAAGTCTACCCAGCCGTCAATTGCTTTATCACTATTATTGGCGATGAAATAGCTGTTACCATTTTTATAGGTACGGCGTACAAATTGCAAGCCACCATCGGTCATGCGCTCCCTGTTTATTCCTGCAGCATCCAGCAATGGTGCAATATCATCCGCAATTAAAAAACGACCTTTACCTACCGTTGCTGCTTTAACACCATTGCCCCTGATTGTAAAGTTTAACCCAGCCAGTAAATCCTTAAATGCTTTTTCGCGTTCGTTTAACCGGGCATATCCCGGCACCTCTGATGGTAGGTTTTTATAAACCACCACTGTAGCGCCTGCCTTTGCCATATCCATTATTTTACGGAAGGTTTCCAGCGGAATGTACTTACTATCAGGCAGCAGAATTGTTTTATAGTTAAGTCCACCTGTAATTATATGTTTGCCTGAGGTTTGGAGTGCCATTATTTGCTTATCTGATATAAAATCAAATGTGTAGCCCTTTTTAAGCATTTCCTCGGTAGACGATTCAAAACCTGTACCCTTGAAATCTGGCTTCATGGCATCATAGTGTTTGAGTAAACCCCGGTCACCGGGCTCCGAAAAGCTATCAAATAATGGATAATAAACCAATACATCATTATCGGGCTTGCMTTGTTGTAAAAACGACTGGCAATTGGTGATATATTGATTAAGGGTCGAAAAATCATTCCAGAACGGATTGGTCTGGTTAAAATGAACTTCAGCATAAAACAACCAGCCGGGCCATGAGGCGTTTTTTGGTGAATAGCTGATGCCATGATAAAAAATGTGGTTAACACCGCCTACAAAATACTTATCAATAGCCTGTTTAACATCGCCTAATGACGACAAAAAATGATCATTAAGCCAGGTTGCAGATTCTGATGAAGCCAACGGTTTACCGGTAATATGCGCTGCCGAAGTAGCAAATTTAAACCGCAACACATCGTTTCCTTCCGTTTCGGGAATATCAATAGCCGCATACAGATCTAATATATTTGATGG
>NZ_JBFUJG010000359.1:0-1656 GCF_056401495.1 Mucilaginibacter sp. P4_E8 | reverse complement strand
TGATGCAATTATGCGGTTCTTCATTCTTATTTTGATTTGTAATCTATTTAGCCCCCTCTAAATCTCCCCCGGTAGGGGAGACTTTAACTTCGCTTTTTTAAGCCCTCCCTTCCGGGGAGGGTTGGGTGGGGCCCCATTCTTATTTTGATTCTAATTCTTTTATCAGCAGCTGGTTTGTTTTTTGCGGATCAATTTTCCCTTTCGAGCTTTTCATGATCTCGCCCATAAACAACCCTAAAACTCCCTTTTTACCCTTTTGATATTCTATAACCTTATCCGGATATTTGGCTATGGCATCGCGTATAAAGCGGCTCACATCGTCGTTATCCGAACTGATCAGCAGGTTAAGTTCTTTAGCCAGTTCTTCAGCATTTTTACCCGGTTCTTTGACCATGGCCGGGAATAATTTTTGCGAAGCTACAGAATTATTTATCACCCCTGCGTCAACAAGTTTGATCAAACCGGCAAGATGCTGCGGTGTAACAACAAAGTTGCTAATGGTTACGTCATGATCATTCAAATATGATTTCACCGCGCCCATTAACCAGTTGGCAGCGGCCTTATAATTGCCTGTATATTTTATCAGCTCTTCGAAATAAAAAGCCAGATCCCTGTCGGCTGTTATTACCGAGGCATCATAGGCCGAAWGGCCCAGTTCTTCGGTATATTTATAGTATAGCTGGTTTGGCAGTACCGGCAGGGTTTTGCGGATATTTTCCAGGTATTGCTGGGTAAGCACCAATGGCGGCAGGTCGGGCTCGGGGAAGTAGCGGTAATCATTGGCCATCTCTTTGGAGCGCAAAACCGATGTTTCGCCGGTATCTGCATTAAAATTCAATGTATTTTGATCTATATGGCCGCCATTTTCAATAATATCAACCTGACGGGCAAATTCGTGCTCAATGGCGCGCTGCACATTTCGTATCGAGTTCAGATTTTTCACCTCGCAACGGTTACCATATTCGATTGCACCTTTAAGCCTTACCGAAATATTGGCATCACAGCGCATGCTGCCTTCTTCCATATTGCCATCGCAAATGTCAAGGTAACGCAGTATTTTGCGGGTCTCGGTTAAAAATTGCCCGGCTTCTTCAGCGCTCCTCATGTCAGGTTGCGATACGATCTCCACCAAAGGTACCCCCGCCCTGTTCAGATCAATAAGCGAATCGGCATGGTGCTGGTCATGCATACTTTTACCTGCATCCTCTTCCA
The DNA here is from genome assembly GCF_056401495.1 of Mucilaginibacter sp. P4_E8. Classification (NCBI taxonomy): domain Bacteria; kingdom Pseudomonadati; phylum Bacteroidota; class Sphingobacteriia; order Sphingobacteriales; family Sphingobacteriaceae; genus Mucilaginibacter; species Mucilaginibacter sp. P4_E8. Next base: position 444 of record NZ_JBFUJG010000359.1, on the reverse strand, counting down.
TGTGGATGTGGTGGATGGCAATATCCTTTTGGGTACCATCAGCTAACCTCACCGGTACATATCCGCCCAAACAAACAGGTCCCTGATCCTGTGTGATCTGGTACCCTTTAGGCAAATCGGCGTAGAAATAATTTTTACGGGCAAAGCTATTATTGAGGTTGATGGTACAGTTACAGGCCAGGCCCATTTTTACCGCATACTCAACCGCTCGTTTATTAAGAAACGGTAAGGTGCCGGGATGCCCCAGCGATATGGCGCTAACGTGGTGATTAGGTTCGGCGCCAAAGGCAGCTGAATCTGCCGAGAATGCCTTACTTAAAGTGGATAACTGGGCATGTACCTCGAGGCCTATAACCACTTCGTACTTGTCACTTACCCCGTTTGTGAGAACTGTCATAAAAATAAAGATTCAGCTATAATACTACTGATTGTAAGGTCAAATAT
>NZ_JBFUJG010000358.1:0-1660 GCF_056401495.1 Mucilaginibacter sp. P4_E8 | reverse complement strand
AGTTTACCCAGTCCACTGTATGGAGTCGGATTAGTTATTCGGCTTCGGCGTTCGTTTGTATTGGGTTTATTCTGCAGGTTATCGTTCTCAAAATTCATAAGGCAACAAAAATATACAAAATTAATTTCGATTTGCTCACTAAAGCGCTAACATGCCATTTTGCCCTTTAAGTTAAACATTAACAGCTACATAAATTTGAGTATTTATAATTAACAGTTTGTGTTAACTATAAACACGTTACCAACACCCTATGTTAATAATGTGTTAGTTTCCTAAGTTAGGCATTGGTAATCAAATAAATAGAACAATGTTAATAAACATTCAAATTGTTAACTATTTACAAAAAACCAAAATGCCACATTAGTTCAATAAGTGCTTAATCAATTAATATAGCTACTTTTGCCAAAATATTAGATCAGTAAAAATGGCATTTAATTCAAGACCTCAGCGTGAAAGTAATCAGATGGTTTTCGGTATCCGGGCTATTATGGAGGCCATTACTTCGGGAAAAGAAATTGAGGCATTATATATTCAAAGAGGGGTGAGCGGCGGTTTATCGCATGAGCTAAAAGCCCTGTTAACTGAATATAACATTACCGCACAGCAAGTGCCGGTTGAAAAGCTTAACCGGTTAACGACTAAAAATCATCAGGGCGCTGTAGCTTTTATTTCGCCTATAATTTATCAGAAGATAGAAAATATTATACCCGAGGTGTTTGAAAAAGGGGAGGTGCCTTTAATTTTGGTTTTGGATGCTATTACCGATGTGCGTAATATGGGCGCTATTGCCCGTACGGCAGAGTGTGCCGGTGTGCACGCTATTGTTATCCCGGCTAAAGGTTCGGCACAAATAAATCCTGATGCTATTAAAACATCGGCCGGGGCTTTGTATAAGATACCGGTTTGCAGGCATGATAATTTTATGCAAACCATTAGGTTTTTACAGGAATCAGGTTTGCAACTGGTTTGCTGTACCGAAAAAACGAAGGATGATATTTATTCGCCCGACTATACCGCTCCAACCGCCATCATTATGGGATCGGAAGAGGATGGTATACGTAACGAGGTGATCCGCATTGCTGATCATTTAGCCAAAATACCCATGTTTGGCGAGATTGAATCACTCAATGTATCGGTATCTACGGGAGTTATATTGTATGAAGCGATAAGGCAGCGGACGAGCCCCCCAGCTCCTAAAGGGGGAGCTCTTTGATTTGCTTGAGCTTTTCCATCACGCATAAAAGAATTAAAAAGCCCGACTCCAAAAGAGCAGGGCTTTTTAATGAATAAGATTTTCAAAAGCTCCCCCTTCAGGGGGCCGGGGGGCTAAATATACTTAGGCCCGAACTTACTCTTTACGTCGGCCACTACCTGTTTTACATTCTGTTCCTGATCGCGCGGGCAAATGAGCAGGGTGTTGTTTGATTCCACCACAATAAAATCATGCAGGCCCTGTAATATCACCAGTTTTTCGCCCGGCACATTAACCATACAGTTCGAGGAATCATACATGATCACTTTTTCTGACGGGATCACCGCGTTGCCCACATAATCCTTGTCGGCCAGTTCATAAATAGAGGCCCAGGTGCCCAGGTCGCTCCAGCCAAACTCCGAGGGCAGCACATACACATTATCCGCCTTTTCCATGATCCCGTAATCT
>NZ_JBFUJG010000357.1:0-1662 GCF_056401495.1 Mucilaginibacter sp. P4_E8 | reverse complement strand
ACGCTGGAGTGGGCGGTATCCAAAGCCGGCAATGGCGGTATTTTTTATAACGTACTCGAAAACTCAAATCATGAATCGGGCAATGGTAACAGCCCCAACTGGCTGGATAATTTTGAAATGCAGCTATTAGACGACATTGATTTTAATGATCATGAACCCAGGCGTTCTGCAGGATCATTATATGACCTGATAGCACCGCAAAATAAACATCTTAAACCGGTTGGTGAATTTAATACGGCGAGACTATTGGTTGATCATGGCCATGTTGAACAATGGATCAATGGCCGGAAAGTAGTTGAATATGAACTTGGATCGGGAGCCCTAAATGATTTGATCAGTCATAGTAAATATAAGACCAATCCTAATTTTGCCAAATCAACCAGCGGGCACATTATGTTTCAGCACCATGGGCAAAAGATTTGGCTGAAAAGTATTAAGATTAAGCGTTTGTAAGAGTATGAACGAAATGAGGAAGGTAATTTGTCTCTACCCGTCCCTTTTTAGCAAGGAATTACTGAATAATTTCTGATGTGGTATCAACAAAAAAGCCTGCAATATTTGATTTGCAGGCTTTTAATGTTTTTGATATTGAATTAAGCGGAGAGCTAGGGTTCAGAACCTTAGCTTTTATGTGTTGATTGTCAGTAATTTACATTAGAAAAAGCTCCTTACTCTACGAATGACGCAAATAGCAAGTTTACTCTAATTGTTAAGCCAAATATAGCCACATTTTAATGTTTTTCAAAAATTATGCGCTCTTTTAATATCAAAAAATTTTCATCAATTTCATGAAAAAGGTTCGGGATCCTACACTTTTATAATTCACTGTTTAATAAACATTTAAATGGAAAAAGACGCAAATTCTGACAGCCCATTTTTGTAGAAATTAGGTTCGGCATCGTGTATCTTTTAGTGAAAAGTGAACGCCTCTCCATTTACGATGGCTGCGACCTGGTCGTCAGTAAGCGGTGGCCCTAAAATATCCATGCCGGCTTTATAGGCCACTTCTGTTAATTTATCAGTATTTTGAATTGTAAGATTGTCTTTTGCGATATCACTTATAAACGTCTCAAATTCACCTGGGGCGGTTATAACTGTCATGTGTACTGGTTCATCACCGCAAGCCCTCCAGGTATGGGGAACGGTTTTGGGCAACATGATTGTATCACCTGGTTTAGCAACTCCAGATTTCTCCGGGGTCCATATAACTATTGTTCCTTGTTTAAGGATGAGAATTTCATCCTCATTGCGATGCAAATGAACAGGCGGGCCAAAGTTTCTGGGCGCTTTATAATCTTGTAGCATAACCTTACCTAATGTTTCCGAACTGGAAACAATTGTTCTTGCCTGTTCTCCCCAGGAAGTCGTGAACATCTCATCTGACGGATTATCGATTTTAACTATTCTTTTATTTTCTGTGTTTTTCATAGTGTTTTTGTTTTGATTTTTATAGGCACTTTAATGCTTGTCATCTAATTAATAAATCCGCTCTCAAATCGAATTACAGCCAAATCCGTATTATTTAGTTTTGCGAAAAGACCTGAAGGCATCTCTCAGGTCATCAGCGTATAGTTCCGGTTGCTCCATTGCTGCAAAATGCCCGCCTTTTGGCATTTCCTTAAAGCGAACTACATTGTAGCCACGCCTGGCCACTGATATAGG
>NZ_JBFUJG010000356.1:0-1668 GCF_056401495.1 Mucilaginibacter sp. P4_E8 | reverse complement strand
GCTCAGGATCTCGATATTACCGATGCGCTGTTCGCTATCCGATACTACCGCTCTCAGCATGCGCTCATAATGATCCAGCATGCGCTCCATCGTTTCAGGACGGTAAAGATCCCTGCAATACGTCAGACTCAGATGAAGACCGTCTCCCGTCTCGATCGCGTCCAGGTTCAGGTCAAACTTCGACATAATCAATGATGGCTCCTTCGTAACAATCTTTAAGTTACCCAAATCCAATGCATCCGTTTCAGGAGTATTCAATAGATTAAGAACTACCTGAAATACAGGTGTCCGGCTTATATCCCTTTTTAATGCCAGCCCTTCTACTACTTTTTCAAATGGAATATCCTGATGCTCATACGCGTCCAGTGTAACTTTTCGAACTTGCTCAAATAATTCACGAACGGTAGATTTCCCATTTACATTCGACCTTAACGCTAGCATATTTACAAAAAAACCGATAAGGCCATATACATCCTGGTTAGCACGGCCGGCAATTGGGGTACCAATACAAATATCTGACTGACCTGTATAACGATATAACAAAGCTTTGAATCCACTCAACAAAGTCATAAATAAGGTAATTCCATATTCCCTTGACATCGTTTTAAGCGATTCCTGTAATTCTTTGTCTAATATCCTGTTCACTTTGGCGCCAGAAGAACTCAATTCCGAAGGCCTGGAAAAATCCGTCATGAGATTCAACGGCTCTATTCCATATAATTGATTCTTCCAATATGTTAGACCTTTACTTAAATATGCCCCTGTCATGTATCGTCGTTGCCAATGCGCATAATCGGAATATTGAAACGGCAAACTGGTTAAGACGGCTTTCCTACCGTCCATTATGCTACTATACACTTCAGTTAATTCACGGATCATAATAGATGCAGACCAAGCATCAAAAGCAATATGGTGAATTACTACCCCTAGGACAAAAGTTGTTTCAGAGGTACGAACCAAGGTTACCCGTAAATTATAATCTGTTGTTAGGTCAAAAGGATCCTTGATCTTTTCTGTAATAAAGTTTATGATGGCACCATTATTACGTCCATTCCACCGCTCCACATATTCGATTTTCCAATCATCAGCCGGTTTAGCAAGTTGATAAACCTCTGACCTGTCTTCCGTATATACCGTACGTAATACAGAATGCCGGTCGATAACAACTTTAAAGGCTGTTTGTAGTTTCGAAATATCCAGTTCTCCGTTTAATTCTGCTATCCAAAATACATGATAAGCTAAGCTACCTTGTAAATTATCTATGAACCATAAACGCTCCTGGGAATAAGACAACGGAGCTAACTTTGAATTTTCAGATGGCGATATAGGCGGCAACTTGTCCTGATCATTCGTTGTGTTTAAATAATAACTCAATTTTTCAATTGATGGATTGTTAAATATTGCTTTTACTGAAACCGCCTGTTCGATAGTTTTATTTAGTGCTGCTACGACACGCATTGCCAGCAGGGAATGTCCCCCAAGCTCAAAAAAGTTATCATGGATACTTACCCCCGTTACACCCAGCAGCTCCTCCCAGATCCCGATCAGCGTCAGCTCCAGCGCATTACGACCGCCTTCATACCCCGAAGATGAACCCTGTACGTCAACCTCCGGAAGCGATTTACGGTCTACTTTCCCGTTCGCCGTCAGCGGAACCGCGGAACCTGC
>NZ_JBFUJG010000355.1:0-1671 GCF_056401495.1 Mucilaginibacter sp. P4_E8 | reverse complement strand
CCCGGTATTTTGACCGTTATTTTTTAAACCAATTAAGTGAGGATGATTGGAAAGAACAGATAGCTTATGTTCAGGGTAAACTGACTGATGATGTTATCAATAAAGCGATAAAACGTATGCCCGATACCATTTATCAACTTTCAGGTAAAGAGATCGCAAATAAAATGATAGCCCGCAGAAATGTGCTTGCCCAACAGGCTTTAGAATATTACCGGTTTATATCACGTGAGGTGGAAATACCTGCAAGTGATAAAACGGATAAGTTTAGCGTCAATAATGAAACTGGTGGCAACTTAACAGTAACGGTTAACAAAATTAAGAAGGATGGCAGCATTGATAAAGTAACCTACCAACGCACATTTAAACCTAATGTAACAAAAGAAGTTAGGCTATACGGTTTTGCGGGCGAGGATGTTTTTTCGGTGACCGGTACCGGGCCTTCACCAATAAAAGTACGCATGGTTGGCGGTGATGGGGTGGATAGTTTTTATGTAGATAATAACCTGCATAATAAACGTAATTTATATGTGTATGATCGTTCTGATCAGCAAAATAAGTTGCCGCTGCCATCGCAGGTAAAAAATAAAACATCAACAGACACCGCTGTAAATCAATATGACAAAACCAGTTATAAATTCGACAGGTTTGAACCCATCATTCTGGCAAATTATAGCAATGATATTGGCATATTACTTATTGGAGGGTTCTCTTATGAAAAACATGGGTTTAGAAAAGAACCTTATGCTTTCAGGGAAGAGTTTTTAACCAATTATTCCCTTGAACGGAAATCATTGTTGTTCACCTATGTTGCTGAGTGGAAAAAACTGATCGGTAATAATGATCTGGGTATTAATATATTGTCGAGGGGGCCTAATAACCTCAGTAATTTCTTTGGAATAGGGAATAATACTGTTTTTGAGAACCAGGGAGACCATAAAATGCCTTATTACCGTAATCGCTATGATTTTGTTACCGGCGATGTTTCTTTGCATCATACTTATGGCAACCTCCGTTTAAGTGCGGGCATAGCCGGCCAATTTTACAACAGCAAGGCATCAAATAATACCAAACGCTTTTTAAATGGCTATGATCAATTTAACCCAGGTGAAAGTGTTTTTGGAACAAAGCTTTATGCGGGGTTAACGGCTAATGCCCAATTAGATACACGTAACAAAAGGATCATACCAACCCAGGGAGTTCTCTGGAATACCACTATCAGCGGCTTTAGCGGAGGTGGTGGAGGCAACCATAATACCTATGGACAGATCTTGTCTGAGTTTAGCTTTTATTTAAATCCTGACAGGGATTCTGTTTTGGTAATTGCCAATCGTACAGGTTTAGGCACCACAGTTGGTGATGCTGCTTACTTCCAACTCATGAAACTGGGGGGCGCGCAAAACTTCAGGGGTTTTCATACCAACAGGTTCACCGGTAAAACCATCGCTTACAATAACCTCGAATTGCGTTTAAAAGTACTTGATTTTAGTTCGTACCTGCTTCCGGGGTCAGTGGGATTGATTGGCTTTAATGAGATAGGTCGTGTTTGGGTACCCGGCGAATCGTCAGATCAATGGCACGACGGTTATGGTGGTGGCATTTATCTAATACCTGCGCAGGTTGTTTTAATTGATGGCGTGGTTGGTTTCTCGAAAGAGGGTGACTTGGGTTAGA
>NZ_JBFUJG010000354.1:0-1677 GCF_056401495.1 Mucilaginibacter sp. P4_E8 | reverse complement strand
CAGTTAGATAGCTGGCTAAACTTATTACCACCAGTACCGGCTTATCCATTACTTCAAAAAAGTTTGATCCTGTTTCTTTAGCTACGTTAACAGCAAGGTCAATCCAAGCCCATTTATTTTTGAATTTATTTTCGGTATGCCTCTTTATTTCTTCAATGATGCTACCTTGAATAGGCTGATTATTCTGCTCCAGATCCTTTTCATTATTTGCTTCATCAGATTCTTGGCTAAACAAATTTTGTATGATTGAAGCAATTTCATTGTTGACCGATTCAAAATAAAAAAACATTGCATCACCTCATTGATGCTTAATTGATCTATTTCTTCCGGGGTCTTATCTTTAATGATGATACTTAATATTTTATCCATGTTAGACCACTGATCTAACCTTAGCTTTTGATAATTCACATAGGAATCATAAGTTAAACTGTTAGCATCAACTAATTTTAAGCTTGTTTTAGCATCTTTAAACGGTTCATTCATAAATGACAAGCGTTCTATCATAGGAATCAATTCAGCAGCAGGTAAACGCTCTATATCACTTACATCCATACCTAACAATATTGCTATAGGTACAAGTAAAATATATGTATTATATTCCTCAACATCCCAACCATCAGGTATTTCATCTGGTATTGTTTGAAGTATCTTGATATAGGTCTTATAATTTATTTCGGAATAGCTTTTTGGTAATTTATCAATCAGGTTCATACTGATAAATAGTATTACCTTTCTACCTTTATGAATTCAACTTAAACCAAATCAGATGAGAACAGCAGGAAAACTTAAAAACCTTAAAGAAAACAGAAAGTTAGTATTTAACCTTATAAAGGAATACATTGAAAAATATGAAGATGTAGGTTATCTAATATTTAACTCTGAGAATGATAACAGTATTGATATTAAAGTGGGTGATGATAAATATACAATAGCTGGTGAGCTATTTTTAAATAGTAACCAAATACTATTTAAAGTGAGTTATTGGAAGTTTGATTTAAAAAATAAGGACAGATTTATTCCTATTGAAATTGACCAATTAGCATTTTATACAATTAATAATAGACTTGTAAAACTACTTGAAGACAAAAAAACTTTAGGATTTATAATGGCAAACGCTGAGTCATTTGTTGAAAACCTATTGGATAATTTTGACAATTACACGGAAAAACGTCAAGAGCCAGAAGTTGTTAAAATGCACATCGACAATTTTGCCTGATTAATATTCAACCAACTTTATTAAGAATTTTACAAATGCTTTTTGAAATGTGAATAATGTGAGAATGTTTATAACTAAAATTATTAGCAACATTTTAAAAACAGTAAATTCGGGTGTTGCCGATTCGGGTAATGATCAAACAAATATTATGAGTATAAACGAACAAACATCAAACCGTGTAGCTTCCATAGCTGCAAAAATTATGACAATGCAAAAACCTGATGGTATGCCAGTTGACCTTTGGAATGATATTAAAACGCTGGCAGGTTCAGCATTGACACAAGCACCAGATAAATTAACTGGCAAATTTGATCTTAATACTATTGATCATACAGCTTATATAACTGGCTTATCGAGTTTAGGAATGTTGGGGGCTGCCCGATACAAAGCGATCAAGAAAAATAAATTTGATATCGTAATTGAATATAATAAACTTAGTTAATATCAATTCTTTATGAAAA
>NZ_JBFUJG010000353.1:0-1678 GCF_056401495.1 Mucilaginibacter sp. P4_E8 | reverse complement strand
GGTTATAAGTAAAATCCTTAAATTTTTGCCAGCGTTCTGGATATTTCGCAGGGTCATAGTTCACATTACGGTCTTTTGGTGGAAAATAAGTCCACCAGTAATTTTCGGTATGCCAATCAGGTTTGGAGAAATAAGCGCCTACCATGAAGTTTTCCTTTCTGAAAGCATTAAATATCTCTTTAGTAACATTACTTCTGGGATTGCTTGAAAAAGGAGTTTTGGTACTGGTAATTTTATAATCAGTTTCTTTTGTATCAAACATGCAAAAACCATCGTGGTGCTTGGTGGTAAATATTACATATTTCATCCCGGCATCCTTTGCTGCCTTAACCCATTTTTCGGGGTTAAACTTTACCGGGTTAAAAGTGGTCTGCAGATTTTCATATGCCGCTTTGTAACCATTATAGGTAGCGCCATAAGGTCCTTTGCGTTGTGTCCATCCCTCATCCTCGGGGCAAATACTCCAGCTTTCAACTACACCCCACTGGCTGTAGGTTCCCCAGTGCATAAAAAGCCCGAACTTTAAGTCCTGCCATTCTGTTATTTTTTTTTCAACCAGCGAATCGCCAGGTGGGACATATTGTTTGGAAACATTGTGCTTTTGTGCCATTAAAATGGTGCAATACAAGCTTAAAACAAGTAGGGTAAGGGTCTTTTTCATTTAGCCGCTAATTTATAATAACTGACAATATTTGGTAGTGTATTGCCTACACACTTTTTAAAATATTTTAATAAATATTCAAACTTAGCCTATAAAATTTCCATTTTATCATTTAATGTGTTATTATTGTTACATTAAAATTAAGGTTTAAATTAAATACCCCGGCCTTGAGAGATCGAAAAGTTGATACATTAAATTTGTGGAAGCTCATTTGCAACAATGACGACGAAAAAGCTTTTGAACTTTTTTTCCATCTGTTAAATAACTCCCTGGTTAAGTTTTGCGTTTTGTACGTAAACCAAAAAGAAATTGCCGAAGAAATAGTTTCGGATGTATTTGTTAAATGTTGGTTAAACCGTAAAACCTTAACCGAGATCCTCAATCCGGAAACTTACCTTTTTGTAGCTGTAAAGAACCAGTCCCTCAATCATATCAAAAAATACTCCAGCATACATCTGGTACAGATTGATGAAACCAATTCCGTTGAATTTGTAAACACTTATAATCCTCAAAAGGAAATTGAAAATAAAGAATTGATTTTCAGGATGGATAAGGCCATTACAGCACTTCCTCAGCAATGCCGCATTGTGTTTCGGCTAATCAAGGAGGATGGAATGAAATATAAAGAAGTAGCCGAAATTTTAAACATATCCCCCCGTACCGTTCAAACACAACTATTTAGGGCCATTAAGAAATTAAGTGTTGTATTAAGCAACTATAATAAACTTACTGACCAGGCGCATAAAACCAATATTTTCAAGGCTTTAAGTATTTTTTTAGGTATTTTACAACTATTTTTTATAAACTTGTAGGTAATTTATCAAAAAAAGTTGTCCTTCTATAAAAAGCATGAAATATTAAAATGGGCAATGATAGATTTATAGAACTGGTTAGTAAAAAATTAACCAATGACATCAGCCCAGAGGAAAGCGAAGAATTTCAGCAGTACTTAAATAATGACGAAGCAAATCGTCGTGATTTTGAGTCCCTTAGCATTTACTGGAACAATAGCGATAC
>NZ_JBFUJG010000352.1:0-1719 GCF_056401495.1 Mucilaginibacter sp. P4_E8 | reverse complement strand
AAAAAGGATAATGCTTCCTTTTGGTGCAATGGCCCGTTCTGCATGATCATAAAAATACATTTCATCGGGTTTCAGATCTGTTTTATGTGAGCCCGAAAGAAAATAAGTTGCACCATTTAACAATGTAAAATCATCAAGCGTAACAATCATCTGGATCAGCAATTTTGCATCTTTCATAAAGGTGCGCGCATCACGATGTATGTTACTCAAATAAGGGTGCTCTTTTTTAGCATGTATTACTGCATTCATACCATTCAGGATATAATTGCCGTTTAAGAAATGCCTGATCTCTTCATTGCAATACATTTTTTCAAGAAAACGAAGCCCGAAATTTTCGCGTTCTAACAAATGATGCAACGTTCCACCCATATTAGCACTTATGCCGTTTTTCTCCTGGATACTTCTCCTGTATTTATAAGCATCTATTAAATCTTCATTAATCTTGTCAACAAAATCCGCCCCTAAAACATTATTATAAACAACCCACCCATATTCATCTATTGCACTTGTAAAATCACTTAAAGTTCGGTCGGCATAATTCAACCTATTTTCCATTGCGTAAAATTTATTGGTCCTGCTTTGGTACAATATTTTAGTTCAGCTGCATAATTTTCAACATCTCGGCATTAACAAGATTTACATCGAATTTTTTCCGGGCAAAAGCAAGTCCGTTTACCCCATTGGAACTAATAGCATTGCTATTGCTGAGGTAAAATTTCATTTTTGAAACAAGCTCAGTGACATTTTTAACAGGAACCAGAAAGCCGTTTGCAGCCAAAGCTGATTCAATAGTTTCCCTGCAGCCCACAGAATCACTGGTTATAATTGCTCTTCCCATTGCCATGCTTTCCAGCAAACAGCGAGGTATACCCTCCCCGTAATAAGAAGGTAATACTACTACGGATGCATCTTTTATATGAGGCCTCACATCATCAACTTCGCCCAGGTAAGTAATTGTTTTTCCCGACTTAATTTTACTGTAAAGCTCATTGCTTATGGTATCAACGTTGCTGCCATACGCTCCAATCAGTTTAAACTGGATATTGGGGTGCTGTAAACGAATATTTCGTGCCGCCTCGTAATATTCATAGATCCCTTTGGCGTTTATTAAACGCGAGATCATTAAAAAACTAACGTTTTTTATATCAGGCGGAGCGTATTCATAATGTTCCAGATCAACACCTGAACCATTTACTACGGCAACCTTATGTTTAGCAGTTAAAATTTTATGCTGTAACAGTGTTTGATAATCATCTTTGTTCTGAAAAATTATTCTCAGCCGACGGTTATTCATCAGGCTGAATTTTAAAAGCTTGCGGGTAATATTGCTTAGCAAACCTTTTTTTGCATTTGGAGTGAAGTTATAACCCAGGCCTGTAAGCATTGGTGTTATCTTTTTAACGCGACATAATTTTGCCAGGACGGTTCCGTATATCACAGGTTTAAAAGTGTACGGGAAAAAAACATCCGGCCGCAGTTTTTTGATCAGCTTATATAGCTGGATAATATAACGGATATCTGAAAAAACGGAAACATTGCTGCCATCCAGTTCATTTTCATATACACCTACCTTTAGTAATGCTAATTTTTCACGTACGCTTTGCTGTGTAATGCGGGGTGTAAATACATATACCTCATGGTGTTGTACCAATTGTTCTATGAGTTTGCCCCTGAAATCCATTAATGATCTGGACGAATCGCATACGATCAGTATTCTTT
>NZ_JBFUJG010000351.1:0-1723 GCF_056401495.1 Mucilaginibacter sp. P4_E8 | reverse complement strand
GTATAAAAAGCACACACCCTAACATGCAATTATTAAATAAGAAGGTTACTGAGTTTTATTTAAAAATTCAAAAGGCTGTACTCGAACTTGAAAATGAGGAAACCTTTAATTTCGATAACTTAAAGGAAAGAGTAAACGATGATTACAAACCTATTAAAAACGTAAGATCATTACCTTTTAAAGAATACTCCCAGCAACTTATAGAAACAATGTTTTCAATTAACAAAGCTGGTAATGCCATTATTTATCAAACGGCTACCAACAAATTGATGACTTATGCCAATAACCCCAAGCTTAAGTTTACAGACATTACTTACAAATTCCTGGAAGGATTTAAAAATGATCTCATAAAATCTGGTTTAAAAGCCAACTCAATTAGTAATTACTTTAGAACCCTACGAGCTATATACAATAAGGCAATCAAAGAAAAAATTGTTGACAGATCACATTATCCCTTTTTAGATATTCCCGTCAAAACTGAGCGGACCGCTAAACGTGCAATAAGTTTAGAAGAGTTGGTTAAGATAACAAAGCTTGAGCTTAAGCCTAAATCTCAAGAGTGGAAAGCAAGAAGTTACTTTCTATTAAGTTTCGCTTTAAGAGGTGCATCATTTACTGACCTGGCATATTTAAAACCTGAAAATATTAAAAAGGGATATCTAACTTATAAACGAAGAAAGACTGGAAAGGAACTGAAAATAAAGTTGCTCCCATTTACGCTTGATTTACTTAACTATTACAAAGATTCCAACTCAAAATATCTATTGCCCCTTTTGCCATCTGATATTATTGAAGATAGCTTAAAAGCTAAGAAAGTAATCTTTCAGTGGATTAAAACATCGAACAAATACCTTACTCGCATTGGTGCCAACTGTGGTATTGAAGAAGATGTTACAAGCTATGTCACAAGGCATACTTTCGCAACATTAGCAAAGAAAAAGCTTGGATATTCCAATGAGGTAATTGCCGAATGCCTGGGTCATGAATATGGTAATAAAATAACTAATACTTATCTAGATAGCTACGATCAAAGTCTAATAGATGAAGTAAACGAAAAGGTTATTCAGTTAATTCGATAGCTATAAATACACTTAAGCAGGGCGGTTAAACTGTCCTGCTTTTTTTATCTTCGTACCTTTTAATAAATACATGCTCCAATTTAACTTCCATCCCAATTACCCCAGAATCCACAAATATCTCCCATGGCCTGTATCGCCTGAACAAGTGCAAGCTGAGAACCCTTCAGAGTACCCAATAACGATTGATTGGTGGGAGGAAGAGCAAGACAAAATGATATTTGACGGCTTTCAGGCAATATTGTCAAAGTATGACCTAGTTGAATATGGCGATGATCTGCTATTGTTACTCCTTTTAAAATATAAGCAAATCGAAGAGCGAGTTCATGATTTGGAACTTGATTACAACAATCGGAAAAGAGCTAAAGAATTGGCAAAGTTTCTATTGATTGCAAAGCAAACACCGAAGAATAAATATAATAAGTTAGTATTAGCAACAAATACAGATACGGCTAAAGTAAGTGACCCGGGTTTAGTAGCTTGGATAAGCCAGCTGATTACAGAAAGTATCGAAAAGGGTAATTATCCGATATCTCTGCTAGGATTAGCAGCGGTCGATATGTATAGTGATAGAGAAAATCCTTATAAGTTGAATATTGAGAAACTAAATGCCGCAGCATCTGAACGTATAATTACACCTACCAAAC
>NZ_JBFUJG010000350.1:0-1764 GCF_056401495.1 Mucilaginibacter sp. P4_E8 | reverse complement strand
GTATATACCGTTTGAGCAGTTTACAGGAAGGTATATTGTTTGAGAGTTTGTATTCGTCAGGTGAAGGGGCATATGTACAGCAGATGCGTCTTGGTCTGAGCGGGCTGGATAAGTCCTCGTTTGTTCGTAGCTGGGCGCGGTTGGTAGCGGGACACAGTATATTACGGAGCGGGTTTTATTATGACAAGTTCAGGATCCCGGTACAATGTGTATACCGGGAAGTTGAGATACCTGTAGAGGAATATGATTACCGCGGGATGAGCGTGGAGGAACAGCGAACCGCGATCCTGCGTTATGAGGAAGCCGACCGCCGGCGGGGTTTTGATCTGGAGCGTGCGCCGCTGATGCGTATCAGTTTATTACGGATAACGGATACGGAGTACCAGATGATCTGGGCCCATCATCACCTGGTGATAGACGGGTGGTCGCTTCCGCTGCTGGTAACGGAGTTTCTGCAGACGTATGATGCGGAGGTTCTGGGTACGGCCTTACCGGCCATACCGGAGGATAACTATGAGGATTACATCCGTTATATAGAGCGGCAGGACAAGGAATCGGAAGAGGAATACTGGCGTGGTTATCTTCAGGGTCTGGAATCGGGGACATTATTGCCGTATATCAGTCAGGTCAGTGACCGGACACGAGGTGTGGAGGAGTACCGTGAGGAGGTACTGGAACTGGATAAAGGTCAGCGGGAACGTCTGGAGCGATATGCCCAGCATCATCATCTGACGGTGAACACGGTCATGCAGGGTGTATGGGCGCTGTTACTCCACCGTTACAGTGGTCAGGGGGATGTGGTATACGGGGTTACGGTATCCGGCCGTCCGGAAGAGCTTGCCGGGATAGAGCAGCGTATAGGGATGTATATCAACGCGCTGCCCTTACGTTCGAGGCTGTCCCCGGATCAGGATCTTGCGTCGTGGCTCCGGGAGCTGCAGTCAGAGCAGCTGTCTTCGCGGGATTACCAGTACAGTTCACTGAGTTCGATCCAGCGCTGGGGTGGCATAGGGGGAGAGCTGTTTGACAGCCTGCTGAYGTTTCAGAACTTTCCGGTAGGAGAGATCCTGTCCTCGCATGCATGGCAGCTGAAGGTTAAGGAACGTGAAATGACGGAGCAGACGACGAATTATCCGCTCACAATCCGTATCGTACTGAACGGGGCAGATGTGCGGGTTCATTTTATCTACAAGTCAACGCTGCTGAGCCGCTCCTATGTGGAACAGATCAGTCGTCATTTCGGGCAGGCGCTGGACGGGCTGCTGAGCGGCCCTGTCCGGGCAGGTGATATCGAGATCCTGAGCGAACAGGAGCGTGAACAGTTATTATATGAGTTTAACGGGACAGCGGTATCCTACCCTGTGGGATTAACGCTGCTGGACCTGTTCAGGGAGCAGGTAATGCTTCGGGGAGAAGAGACCGCTGTGGTTTACGGGGATAGCCGTCTGAGCTACCGTGAGCTGGATGCCCGGTCGAACCAGCTGGGGCATTACCTGCGGAGCCGTGGTGTTGTATCGGAGACGCTGGTACCGATCTGTCTTGGCCGTTCCCTGGAGATGATCATCGGGATCCTTGGGGTGCTGAAGGCGGGGGGYGCTTATGTACCGGTTGATCCGGATTATCCTGCAGACCGGATCAGTTATATGCTTCAGGATACCGGGGCATCGCTGGCATTAACGAGCCGGAGCACCGCGGGCTTATTAGGTGATTCCATAGAGCAGGTGCTGGTTGACGAAGATCGGGAAGCTATCAGCCAGGAGTCTG
>NZ_JBFUJG010000349.1:0-1770 GCF_056401495.1 Mucilaginibacter sp. P4_E8 | reverse complement strand
CTATATGGCATTGTGTTTTAAAAAAGCTAAAATATTTTGAAAAAGAGTGTCCAAAATGATGGATGCTTTTATAATTAAGCAAAAACATAGCTGATATTATTTAATTTTACAACTAATTGTTATAGCCCATATTTTCTTTTTTTAGCCGTACCCTTATTTTATAAACCGGAATAATTGCTCCGGTTTCTTTGCTGGTGTTTGCTGGCCCAGGTTTGTCTTTAAGCCTGGATGCTTGGTTGGTCACCCAATGATTAATAATATAACGGCTATCTGATAATGAAAACAGGTAAAAGGCTAAATAAAAAAGCATGGCTGGAGATTTCTTTTTTCCTTAAAAGAGAAATGAGCGTTACTTTAGTATTCTGGCTGATTGTATTATTAATTGTGATCATCATGTATATGTTTGGTGAAGTAGGATAAATATTTTCCATTGTAAATGCGCCATGCTTTATTTCAATAATAGTTTTCTGATAGTTGAATGATCGCTAAAATAAAGCGTGTTTTCGTCTTTTGACAATACTAAATAAAGAGCAAAAACATTGGCGCTTGACCCAACGCCATCAACGGCGGTTACATCATATTTTTGAGGGCCAACAAGAAACTGAAGCTTGCCATTCACAATGCTCTTAATGGCACCTCCATCTGCAACATACAACACCCGGCTATCTTTTGAACCAGTAAGACTATATATATACTTAAACTTTAAATCTTTATATATCTGGGTAAAGACGCCTGCCGGGGTTAATTTATATATGTGATTATTGTTTATCACAATGTATTTTACTCCATTGTAACCGATGTAAAAATTGCTGATACTATAATCACCATTTTTTTCAGGAAGTGAAAGTGAATCTCTTGGTGGTAAAAAAGCGTTAGTGCCAATTCGGCCATTTA
Source organism: Mucilaginibacter sp. P4_E8 (assembly GCF_056401495.1). Lineage (NCBI taxonomy): Bacteria > Pseudomonadati > Bacteroidota > Sphingobacteriia > Sphingobacteriales > Sphingobacteriaceae > Mucilaginibacter > Mucilaginibacter sp. P4_E8. Next base: position 876 of record NZ_JBFUJG010000349.1, on the reverse strand, counting down.
CGTCTGTATAGAATTTTTTTAGTGAAGTTGGAACAGCTACTGTACTGCTGGCACGATAATATTGTTGCGAGAACCATAAAAAACTACCGGAAGGGTCTTTTTGAAGTCCGGTATAAAATGCCCAGGTACTCCCATACGGACTTGGTGGCAGGGGAGTGGATAATGTTCCGTCTGGCTTCAGTATCCATACACGTCGGGTGCCACTTTGTATTAAAACATTGATAGTGCCGTCATTTGATAAACGAACATATTCGGGGAATAAAAAACTTTGCCCATCGCTGCTTGGCGGTATATTTATAGTTGAAACAATATTAGGAGGTGTAATTTTTCGGATTTTGTGATTATCAAAATCGGCCACGTAAATTGTGCCATCATCGGTAACATCAATTCCAAATGGATAATAAAACCTGGCCTGTTTGCCTGCTCCATCTGCCAGGCCAGTTTGGATAGGGTCTCCGGCAATAGTTACAACAGTAAAAGGGAGGTGTGAACCATCCGCATTCAATACGTGAGTTGACTTCACGTTGTTGGCCTTAACTGGTAGTTGATCATCGGTTTTTTTACAGGATGAAAACGCGAAAAAAACACTTAAGGTTAGCATTGATAAGGAATTATACTTTTTCATGGTATAGTTTTTATCAAAGTTAGCGTACGTAACAAGCTAATTTTTAGCAACCAGGCAAATGTTACTTCTTTGTATACCAAGTGTGAAATATCAACTTAAGGCTATTTCTGTATGCTTTAGGAATTGGTAGAATCCTGAAAATTGAGTTTGGTATTTTTGACTTTTGGGATGAATGACGCAAAGAAAATAGCTTTTCTTCTCCCACAAACTTTCTCCATTAATCCCTGATCCCAAGTCGAATAGGGTACCAG
>NZ_JBFUJG010000348.1:0-1771 GCF_056401495.1 Mucilaginibacter sp. P4_E8 | reverse complement strand
GCTGTCTTCGCGGGATTACCAGTACAGTTCACTGAGTTCGATCCAGCGCTGGGGTGGCATAGGGGGAGAGCTGTTTGACAGCCTGCTGACGTTTCAGAACTTTCCGGTAGGAGAGGCACTTTCATCGCATCAATGGCAGCTACAGATAAACAATGATAAAGAAATAGAACAAACCACTAACTATCCTTTATCTATTCGTATYGTACTGARCCARCAAATCAAAATACAGTTTAKCTATAAGCTTTCCATGCTTACCCAGRCAGAGGTATCCAGGATCAGYCGTCATTTCGGGCAGGCGCTGGACGGGCTGCTGAGCGGCCCTGCTGTCCGGGCAGGTGATATCGAGATCCTGAGCGARCAGGAGCGTGAACAGTTATTATATGAGTTTAACGGGACAGCGGTATCCTACCCTGTGGGATTAACGCTGCTGGACCTGTTCAGGGAGCAGGTAATGCTTCGGGGAGAAGAGACCGCTGTGGTTTACGGGGATAGCCGTCTGAGCTACCGTGAGCTGGATGCCCGGTCGAACCAGCTGGGGCATTWCCTGCGGAGCCGTGGTGTTGTATCGGAGACGCTGGTACCGATCTGTCTTGGCCGTTCCCTGGAGATGATCATCGGGATCCTTGGGGTGCTGAAGGCGGGGGGCGCTTATGTGCCGGTGGATCCGGATTACCCTGCGGACCGGATCAGTTATATGCTTCAGGATACCGGGGCATCGCTGGCATTAACGAGCCGGAGCACCGCGGGCTTATTAGGTGATTCCATAGAGCAGGTGCTGGTTGACGAAGATCGGGAAGCTATCAGCCAGGAGTCTGCTGATGCACCTGAAATCGGGATCAGTCCGGGTGACCTGGCGTATGTGATCTATACTTCGGGTTCAACAGGTCGTCCGAAGGGGGTAATGACCGAGCACGGGAGCGTGGTGAACTATGTCCTGTGTCAAAGCGATTTCTTTGGGATAGAGGCGAGCGACCGGATATTACAGTTTTCGAACTATAGTTTTGACGCTTCCGTAGAGCAGATATTTATGTCCTTATCTAACGGAGCTACGCTGGTGCTGATTAAAGACGGGCTTCAGCTGGATATATCGCTGTTTGAAGAGTTTCTGGAGCGTGCGGGTATTACCCATTTACATGCCACGCCGTCCTTTCTGGAAAACGTACATGCGGGAAGATATAATGGACTGAAAAGAGTGATCTCCGGAGGAGAAGCCTGTTCAGTCCAGCTGGCCCGGCGCTGGAGCGGGCTGGTAGATTTTTATAACRAATATGGCCCTACGGAGACGACGATCTCGGCTTCAGAATATCATTTCAGGGATACAGATGAGGTTGGGGCAACGGTTCCGATCGGTCGTCCGGTATGGAATACGCAGTTGTATGTGCTTGACGGGGAGTTGCGTCCCTGCGGTACAGGAATACCAGGTGAGCTGTATATCGGTGGTGTGCAGGTAGCACGAGGATACCTGAACCGTTCGGATCTGACGGCAGAGCGTTTCATACCGGACCCCTACGGTGAAGAAGGCGGGCGATTGTATAAGACGGGGGACCTTTGCCGCTGGTTGCCTGACGGTAATATAGAGTACCTGGGCCGTATGGATGACCAGGTAAAGATCCGTGGTTACCGTATTGAGCTAGGGGAGATCGAGTCCGTGCTACAGCAGAGCCCGGGCGTACGCCAGGGTGTTGTGGTCGCCCGTGAGGACGGTCATACAGGCAAGCGGCTGGTGGGTTATGTAGTAGCCGGTGAGGGATATGATAAAGAATCGGTACAA
>NZ_JBFUJG010000347.1:0-1783 GCF_056401495.1 Mucilaginibacter sp. P4_E8 | reverse complement strand
ACTACCATGAACCCGGCAACACGTACCCTAAAACGCGCTACCATTGAAAACGCTGCCGAGTGCGACCATACCTTTAGTATGTTAATGGGCGATGAAGTTGCCCCGCGTCGCGAGTTTATTGAGCGTAATGCTAAATACGCTAAGATAGATACATAGGAATATAGTTTGCTAAAACAGTTTAAAAGGCCGGGTTATCATTGTGATAATCCGGCCTTTTTATATTTCCATATTTTGTGTATAAATCAATAAATAATCTATACATTTAATCAAACCTATTGCCTTATTCACAGCCGTTTACGGAGCATATTTCGTAAGTATATATGAATGCACGTGGTAATAGTTGCTTTTCACATCTATTAAAACGGTTTAAATGTCACAATTATTTAAGAAGGCCTTTATGGCGCTTGCTCCGGGTAGCATTTTATTGACCTCTACTATCGATGAGGTTAAAATTCAGGGTTATAATAAATCAGGCTTTGGCGGAAGAGGTGTGTTTTTAAAAGGGATTGATTATGAACCCGAACTGAAGTATTTGAAATATTTTATAAATGAAGGTTCGGTATTATTTGACGTAGGTGCAAACTCCGGCATTTACAGTATGATGGCTGCAAAATTAGTTGGGAACACGGGTACAGTTGTTGCTGTTGAACCTTTTCCTGCAATGAGTGCCATCCTCATAAAAAATGCCGAATTAAATAAATTTTCAAATGTGAGGGTAAGAACAGTTGGTGTAAGTGATAAAACTGAAGTTAAAACTTTTTGGCTTAACCATAATAAACCCAACTCCTTCAGTTTTTCTATTCACTATGAGGATGCAAAAAATCTGTCTTTCCTTACCGTTACCCTCGATGAGCTATTTGAATGGGAAAAATTAGACCGCCTGGATTATATTAAAATTGATGCTGAAGGAGAAGAAGATAATATTTTAAAGGGTGCTGAAAAAGTTATCGCAAAATATAAACCAATTATTCAGGTTGAAATGACCCAGCGTCGGCCCCAGTCTATACCGGATGATTATGAGGTTTTTCATGTACCCACAAGCGATAACCATATTTATATTCCGGGTAATAGTGATAAAATACAAGTTGCAATAGCGCAGGGATGGGAAATATTAAAATAAGGGTTTACCCCGATGTATTAGCCTCGCTTATTTAAAGCGGGGCTTTTTCAATTTCATCACCTGTTTACCGTAATCAATTACCGCTTTATATTTCATCAATATATCGCCGCCCAAAACACCTAATACCTGTGGGTGGCCCATTTGGTTATAGGCTATGTTGATGGTTGACAGATCTAAAACGGCTACTTCAAAATCGGCTATGGGCAGGTTGCCAATAAACATACCGCTTATAATTGCCGTGAACGATTCCATGCTGTTGGTACCTAAACCAGTTGATAACCTGTCGCTGGCTAATATGTTGGTGGTTTCATTGGCCTCGAAAAGAGCGGTGCGGTCAAACGCTGTTTTTGATGCGCCGGTATCCAACACCATGATAAAAGCTTTTCCGAACAGGGTAATTTCAAGCAGAGGGTGAAAGCCGTCGTCATGCAGGTCAATGATCTGGAGCGGAATAGATATAGTCATCTGATAATGATAGTAATTTTATTCAATAATCCGGGGAATCAACAGCTCAATAATTAAAACAAATACTTACTTATGGTTTAGTTTGGTTAAAAATGTAAAGTTTTATACAAAAAGTGTAAAGTATATTGAACATACTCGCACATATATATATCTATATATTTATTTTATAGATGTTTAAATCATAAGCTTCTGTATTAA
>NZ_JBFUJG010000346.1:0-1816 GCF_056401495.1 Mucilaginibacter sp. P4_E8 | reverse complement strand
CATGGCATACAGTGGCCCTGTAATTCCGTTACCTGCATTGTTCACTAATACATCTATCTTCCCTTCGGCTTTTATAATTTTTTCGATCGCCGCATTTACCGATGCATCATCGGTAACATCCATTTGTAGTGGGGTAAATGATACATCCTTTATACGTTTTATATCGCGGCTGGTGCCGTAAACTGTATGTCCCTGAGCCGAAAGTGCATTGGCCGTAGCTAAGCCTAAACCAGATGAAGCCCCGGTTACCAAAATTATTTTTTTCATTTCTTAATTAATATGCAATGATTTTTGTGCCTGATAATTTGAACCGTGAAATTATGATTTATCGGCCGACAAATTTAAAAATATTGCACATTAAAGAATGTACCCTAATTTGGGGATTTACAACAGGTTAATTTAACAAATCAGTAATGTTGATAAGGCCGGTTTCTCATAGAACAGCAATGTTTTTCATCATTTTAAAAAAAGTTTTTTTCTTTGAAATACAACTGCTACCTTTGATCATCAGATGATATGATGAATAGCATTATTAACAAAAGATCGCTTGCCGAAGAAGTTGCCGGACAACTGCGTGCAGCTATTACCGCTAACAACTACAAAGTGGGTGAACAACTCCCTATTGAGCCCGAATTGATGAAACAATTTGGTGTTGGACGTTCATCTGTGCGCGAGGCCATCCGAATCCTGGCCAATTCGGGCTTATTAAGGGTACAACAGGGTGTTGGTACTTTTGTTGAAGCCCATGTGGGTATTACAGAACCATTTCATCAGCGTTTAAAACGTGCCGAAGCGCAAGACCTTGACGAAGTGCGCCAGTTGCTTGAAATGAAAATAGCCGAAAAGGCCGCTGCCAACCACACAGATGCCGGTATCAAAAAGATAAAAGCCATGCTTGATAAACGAAACGCCCTGGCAAAAACAGGTCCGTTGGAAGATTGTATTCAGGCTGATATTGATTTCCATATGAGCATTGCCGAGGCTGCCGGTAATCCGATCCTGACAGACTTATATCAATCATTTTCATTACAGCTTAAAACCTGGTTTTTAAAGATCCATGTTAATATGGATAAATTTAGAGAAACTGATATGTTACATGAAGAGCTTTACGAAAGCATTAAGGCCCGAGATGGCAGAAAAGCCTGGAACTGTATTACGCAAATTATAAAACGATAATTTTTTTACCTTAAATCATCAGATGATATGACGAATAATTCAATAGCTCAACCTTTGGAACAAGCCAAATCCATAGCCGAGAAAACGGTGTATTCCATTCTCTTTACCATCAGCCTGTCGCATTTGCTAAACGATATGCTGCAATCTCTTATCCCCTCTATTTATCCGCTTGTTAAAACAAAATATAATTTAAGCTTTAGTGATATCGGGCTCATTACACTAACCTATCAACTTACAGCCTCGCTCTTACAACCTTTTGTAGGCATGTATACCGATAAAAAGCCCAAACCGTATTCTTTGTCGATAGGTATGGGTTTCACTTTATTGGGTTTAATGTGCCTGGCTGTTGCCTCTGGTTTTTATTGGTTATTGTTATCAGTAGGTCTAATAGGGATAGGTTCATCTATCTTTCATCCGGAATCATCAAGAGTAGCGCACCTGGCATCTGGCGGTAAAAGAGGATTGGCACAATCCATTTTTCAGCTTGGTGGCAACGCAGGCAGCGCATTGGGCCCGTTACTGGCTGCATTAATCATAGTTAGATTTGGGCAAGGCAGTGTAATGTGGTTTTCATTATTTGCCTTATTAGCCATCATCATTTTGGCTTACATTGGCAATTGGTATAAGGGTGCTATCATAC
>NZ_JBFUJG010000345.1:0-1819 GCF_056401495.1 Mucilaginibacter sp. P4_E8 | reverse complement strand
CGGTATAATAATCCCAACGTTTCCTTCAATACAAAAATTAGCAGCTACTTCGGCTATGTTATAAGACATTTTTTCTTTTTTGTTCGTTTTTAAATTATTTCTCAAAAATCCATATCGCGTAAACGCTCCAATAGCTTAGCATACTTAAATCCCAGGCGAGGACTACGCTGCGTAGTGGGTTGTACCGAATTTCAGTTATTAATGTATACGCACACATTAATATATTATACAAACCCATATACAAATATAAAAATATTTATGTGCTCGCACACACTTTTGTAATTTTTATGAAAATAACTTCAGGATCAGGTTGTTTATGTAACTACCCTAAATTGAATTTACATTGCGCCGGGAAGAGCAGAAACTTTGCATTAATAGATACAACAGGCTATTTTAAACTCCGGGGGGCAGCCACTTATTTAACAATCAACTATCAAAAATGTGAAAAGCGATTTACGTGGACTTACCTACTGCTACTTGATTAAAGTAACAATTGGTTTTATCGAAAAAAAGGGATATTAAGAAACAAATCCATAGTGAATTGATTGCCAGCAACAAATTCATTATGGATAAAATGCGTGGAAACGCCGCCTGGAAGTTTGCAAACAATCAAATATCTAAATAAACAGTGTCCTCGTCATCTATATAATAGTTCACGTTTTCTTTGGTAACTATATCCAATGGAAGATATTTAATAATAGGGACTTCTTTTTTGAACACCAGGTAATCGGTTAGCTGATAAATGCCCCAGTAACCCTGGCCCTTTGGGTTTTGATTAATCAAAAAACTAATTGCGCCTTTATTCAGGAAATACAAATTGGGAGGCAATAAATCATATCCTATTATTTTGATATGCTTTATATGGCGCTGCTCTAAATGTTTCGCAATTTCATGGGCTTTAGACGTTGTTACAAAAACACTGGCCATATCTGGTGTGCTATCAATAATGGCATCCAACTGTGTTATAAACAAAGCAGCATTTGCCCTGTTTAATTCAATCCGTAAAATTTTATACTGGTGCTCCAGGTTATTTTGCGAAAAATAATTACGAAATCCCTGTTCTTTTTTTAAAAGGTGAGCGGCATTACTTATCTCTTCATCAATATGTGCTATTAAAACAGAGCAAGGCTCAGGCTGGCCGTAATGAATAAGCTTGCCCGCCAAAAAACCACTCTGGTAAGAGTCCTGCCCAATATAGCTTAATGGTTCGCACTCGGCAATTTGGGTATTAAACAATACAAACGGAATTTCGGCCTCTTTCCATTTCTCAAAAAACGGCAAGGTTTCCCGATAGAATATAGGTGATAAAATTATACCATCGGGGTTATCATTGGTTAACTTACTGGCATTAGTTATAAACGATTCTACATCATAAGGGTCAAATACATATTGCTGAACAACAATGCCATATTGCTTCAAATCTTTCTCAGCTTTTTCAATTCCTGCTTTAGGAGCATACCAATATGAATCACTTTTATGGTTGGGTATTAATGCGGCAATTTGATATATTTTGTTTGAACCCAAAGCCCTTGCCATAAGGTTTGGTTCATAATCCATCTCTTCAATAATCTTCAGTATTTTCTCTTCTACTTTTTTTGATACCCGCCCTCGTTTATGCAGCACCCTATCAACTGTACCGGTTGAAACTTTTGCTTTTTCGGCAATATCTTTAATGCGTACAATTTTATTCTTCATATTAAACCTTCATGTAAAAAAGATAGCAAATTTAATTTAATATAGGTTTATCGCATTACTATTGCTATAATTTAGTCGGTCTTAGCGTTCCAGCCAAAACTTAACCGAAAATAAAATATTACTG
>NZ_JBFUJG010000344.1:0-1839 GCF_056401495.1 Mucilaginibacter sp. P4_E8 | reverse complement strand
GGCTTACCCATAGCCAGGTATTCATCAATTTTGCGCGGGTAATTGCCAATGGTAACCTGGTTAACAACCTGCGGGTTTAAGCAAACATCAAATGAATTAATATACGCCGGGAGCGTATCAGGGTTTTTGCTGCCCAGGAAATGGACATTTTTGAGCTCGTGCAAATTATGCACTTTAAATTGTTCGTCCTCCGGGCCAACCAGCACAATGCTCCAATCGGGTTTTTGCGTAGCGATGTGGTGTAACAATTCCAGATCAAGCCGGATGCTTTGTAACGCACCCACATACCCTATAATAGGCTTTTGAAGACCGATTATGTCTTGGGGTAAAGGTGTGTCTTGCTTATTGGTAAATACTTCAAGATCGCAGCCCTGGCCTACATACCAGGAGTGGGTATTGTATTGTTTGCAATAATTGGCCAGATAGGTAGAATTAGCCACGCACAGATCACTTTTTTTAATAAGCTCCGGTTCGAGTTTTTGGCCGTGAAGTTTCCAGTAATCAACATACAATAAATAATCTCTGGAATAATAGATACTTACGGTGGGCTTCAACAGTTCTTTTAAATAAAAACACCTAAAGATATCATTGTCATTAAATAATATAAAGTCCTTAAAACCAATCTGTTTTATGGCTTTGTTTATAGAGCGGGCAAATCTTTTATTATTTATTTTGTTGAACCAGTTATAAATAAAATCGCTTTTGATCCAATTAATAGATTCTATGAGTTCATCGGGATAATAATTCCACAGGTTTTCGCCGATCTTAACCAGGCCGTCTGTTTTACTATTAATCACATCAATACGTTTTTTAACTTTTGGATCAGCCTTTTGTTTAAGTTTAGTGATCCTGTCAAGCGGCGAATTAATATACAATACCCGGTTGTGTTTGCTAAATTCAAGGGCAATATTTTTGCAATTGCTCCCTATCTCAACATCCCAGGGTTGCTGGCCAACAATTATAATATCCCGGTTACTTATGGTATAATTATCAGCCATTATTATCAGTATTTAGTGTTAATAATGGTTTAGCCTCATTTTCTTGTTTTTCTTTATCAAGCCTGAATAATACCGTAAGCAATGCCATATCTAAAGAAAAATATACGTTTGACGGAAACTGAACAAGCGCCTCCTGCGGAAAATTGGCTATGTTGTAAGCAAAAATTATCAGGAGTATTGCCAGGCAATAAGTTTTAAGTTCGGGGTCCTTTATCTGGTAATAGTTGTTGATGCCCGTTTTTAAAACAGTGAACATTAACATGCAGAAGATAAGGAGTCCCACCCATCCCAGCTCAACAGATACCCTTACATAACCGCTGTCGGGCTGAAACTGGGCTACATAGGAGTTGTTACCGAATCTTTTACCCCAGGTACCGGTGGAGCCAAGTCCGAACCCTATTGGGTGTGATAATATATAAGGTTGGATGCGTTTCTGGTTGAATTTTCGCAATTTATAAGATGCATCCTGATTGGGTCTGAACGCGGTTTGAAAACGAGACAGATTTGGATCGCCGGTGGGTACGTTTATCAATATAACCAGGAAAGCGAATGCTATGCCTGCAAATATGAGCACCTTGCGGTTATATTTTAAAATGGCGAAAAGAAATACAGCTGCTGGAACCAGCACGTTAGCACCCCTTGTTCCCGAATACAACATGGAAACCAGGAATAATACCGTTAAACCACCCAGAATTATTTTTTTCCAAAGCTTTATATTTCCTGATATAAGGCTAATGCAAAAAATAGCCGACATGGACATGTTATAAGCAAAGGATACCGGATCTGAAAAGATAGAGAATTTGCGCCAGTGCCCGTCAATAAGTAATAACGATGCAATGCC
>NZ_JBFUJG010000343.1:0-1843 GCF_056401495.1 Mucilaginibacter sp. P4_E8 | reverse complement strand
GAAATGACCCTGGCACTGATAGATATTGCAACCGGCGCGGCAAAATATTTGATGCCTTTTGATTTTAGGCCAATTGGTTTTACTACCATAAAAAAGGATACGGTTTATTTTAGCCAAACGGATGGCATTAACGACAGGCTTTTTGTGCTGATGTTAGGCGGTAATAAATGTTATGAATTACTACCCACAGGTAACGACGCAGGCATTGGCTACTATCAACCCGCTGTAGCTGATGATAAACTGGCCTGGGTTGGTTTTACCGCCTCTGGTTATCAAATAAATGAAGTAAATAAAAAAGACCTTAAATGGATAGATGCCGGCACTGAGTATGCGCATCATTTGCCAGATATGGGCATCACCGCCCTTAAACGCGATTCGTCGGCTAATATGTTGGGGGCGGTAGTTGATAAGCCGCTGCCTGTTACAGGTTATTCCAAAGCTCATGGGCTGTTCAATTTTCACAGCATCATCCCTAACATCAGCGATCCCAACTACTCCTTTGCCATTACCGGCGAAAACGTTTTGAATACTTTTCAGTCGGAACTGTCATTTAATTATAACCGTAATGAGGGCTATAAACAATTTGGCTTTGGAGCTACTTACGGGGCCTTATTCCCATATATATCAGGCGGGGTTGATTATACTTTGGATCGGCGTCAGTTTTACAAGGGCAGTTACATTTACTGGAACGAAACATCGTTGCATGGCGGCCTCGAAGTGCCGCTTAACTTTAGCGCAGGCAAACATATAACCAACCTTGCCTTTGGCAGCGATCTGTACTTTAACCGCACCAGCTTTCAGCAGGGTAATGCCCAACAATTTGCTGACAGAAGTTATACTTATCTCAACAACTATCTTTCGTTCAGTAATCAAATGCAGGCGGCCAAACAAAACATCTACCCACAATTGGCACAAAGCATCAGCATAAATTATAAATCGGCCATATCAGGGGCGGGGTCTACACAGTTGCTGGCTTCGGGCACTTTTTACTTTCCGGGAGTGGTTACTAACCACAGCCTGGTGATCAATGTGGCCCACCAGCAAAAAGGCAAAAATAATGTAATAAGTTTCTCCAATAATTTCCCGTTCAGTAAAGGGTATACCGCCGAAAGTTTGGACGATATGAACAAGGTTGGTATTAACTATCATTTCCCCTTTGCCTACCCCGATGCCGGTTTTGGCAATATTGCTTATCTGCTGCGTTTAAGGGGAGCCCTGTTTTTTGACTACACCCGTGCCACCGCTGACAACTTTTTTACAAATGGCAGCAGCTTTAAACAAAACTTTCGGTCGACCGGAGCAGCAGTGTTTTTTGACACCAAATTCTTTAACCAGAACAGTATTTCCTTCGGCATTAGATACAGTCGTTTGTTAGATGATGACTTTTTTGGAGGCACCGGCCGCAACAGGATAGAGTTGGTATTACCGGTTACTTTTTTTTAGGGAGAAGGGAGAATAGAAACAAGAGATTAGAATCAAGAAATAAGATGGCATTTTACCTGCGTGTCATTGTACGAAGCAAATAATAAACTTGTCATGCTGAGTAACCTTTATTTGCTTGCAAATAATCGCATTGAAAATGACATTTTTTCAATATTGATAATCAGCAAGTATAGACTTGTCATTGGCACCTAATTGGGTTTACATGGTTTACACTTTTTATGGTTAACATTGATATATATATAATTGAAAATCAATTAATTATATACTTTTTCGCATAATATCCTGGGTTTACATTAATCAGCTTTATAGGATTTCGGTCTTCCCAACATTTGTGGGTTATACGAATGCAAGGATGAAGAGCTCTACGCTCAGAATGACAAGGTGGTGAAAAAGATTGCTT
>NZ_JBFUJG010000342.1:0-1844 GCF_056401495.1 Mucilaginibacter sp. P4_E8 | reverse complement strand
ATTACAAATAGGGAAATGCTGAGGCAAGAACTGAGATGAAATAATCTGTCTCTGGTGAGGAAGCCGTTGCCGGTATTAGCAGGAATCTGATTGCGGTAGGTGCCCGATATATATAGACGTTAAAACGTTTTTACTGGCCGGCTTGCTGATGAATGACCGGACGAAGGGATATTCGCTCACCCGCAGCTGATCCTGACGATCAATAGACGCGGACGCAATGTAAATGCTGATAGCTTTTCGAAAAGAAGAATAAAGTTGATCAAACTGTTCCAGAAATTCCCATCCGCTGAAGTATGGCATATTCAGATCTAAGAAAATAACATCCGGTAACAACTCAGTTTTTGCCTGGTTTTCCTTCAAAAAGTCAATAATGATTTCCCCATCCAAGCTATAGGCTACATCTTTAAATAAATCATATTTTTCAAACATCCGCTGCATGATCACATGTGTTATCGGACTGTCGTCAATTATTATCAGTTTGCACATAGTTCACAGGTTAAGGTGGCGGGGTATCAGTATACAATAACCATTCCGAGACGATACTATTGCAAATAAATTATCGTCTCACCGAATGATAATTAGTAATAGCGACAATTGACTTATGTTTGAGTTAACCAATGCGCATTAACATTTCCTTTGTAAGCGGTTTTATGAGGTAATCCAATACAAAGGGGTATTGTCCGGATCTTCGTATATCACCTGGAAGAATTGAAGATGACACAATGTATACCCTTATAGGTTTAATTAGGCACGCATATAAATCTTTCAGGTCCTCCAGAAAATCCCATCCGCTGTAATTGCTCATATAAAGATCAATAAAGATCACATCGGGCAACATGCATTGATTCGTTTTGTTTTCCATGAGATCCCGGATAACATGAATGCCGTCCATCCGATGGGAGATGGTCTTAAATGTTTGATATTTATCCTGCATTATTTTTAAAATCGAGTGATCAATAAAATTGTCGTCGATATATAAAAGCCTTTTTTTTAACATTTTATGATTTGTATAGAAATATGGTAACGGTGAACATATATACTAAGTTGAACCATTTTTTGTTTTGCTTTTATTGCAATATTTTAAGATTTATACTAACAATTGATCTGATAAACGGAAATGCCCTTTAATTAAACCCTCATAAAATAATTTCTCAGTTCCTTGTCTTTCATTTGAGCGCATATCTTTTCCCTCGGGAGGTATACCTGCCAAATCTATTACAGTAGCAAGGCTTTTATATGTTCATTTGTTTAGGAATAGCAGTCTTTTTAATGGCAGATAGTAGCTGCTGTGGCTTAAAGGGTTTTAATAAACAATCAGAAAATCCACTTTCGAGCAGATCTGTAAGCATTTGCTGATCAACAAGTGAAGCGGTAAAAGCGATTACGGGAATATTGGGAAACATTTTTTTGATGTGCAAAATAGCTGTATAGCCACTCATGACCGGCATCTCCAAATCCATTAAAATGATATCATAGTTGGCATTGTTGATAAGGGCTTCAATGGCTTCTTTACCGTTAAAGCTGCAGGTAATGACCGCTTTCAAATTTGAAAGCGTTTTTTTTGCTACCATCATATTTATCTGATTGTCTTCAACCAGCAAGACATTTACACCAGAAAGGTCCTCTGGAACGTTAATTTCCATATCACTAAGCGTCGGAGAGGCAAGGTCTGCTTTATTAAATTTGATATCAAACAAGAATTTGCTGCCTTTGCCTTTTTCGCTAAGAAGCGTTATGTTACTGTTCATTAATTTTAATAAACGGACACAAATAGTCAGACCCAGACCGGTTCCAATATTTTTATCATGATCCCTATCATACACCTGTTCAAAACTTTCAAATAC
>NZ_JBFUJG010000341.1:0-1886 GCF_056401495.1 Mucilaginibacter sp. P4_E8 | reverse complement strand
ACCGTAGGTTGAGGCTACATTAATAATGCTGCCCGAACGTTGTTCGGCCATTACAGTTCCAAAAACCTGTGAGCACAAAAACACACCGGTTACATTTACATTAAGCGATTGCTGAAATGACTCCAACGGGTAATTTTCAAAAGCCGAAAGCTCCTTAGCCAGCGCCGGGTTTTCAAACATATCATTAATGGCTGCATTATTCACCAGGATATCGATGCTCCCATAACGGGTTAATATCTTATCGCGGGCTATTTCCAGGGCATGCTTGTTGGTTACATCAACTTTTAAGCCCCCATGCTGTTCCCCTAAACTTGCAGCAAAGGCTTCGGCCTTTTTCTCATCCATATCAGCAGCTACTACATTGGCGCCGGCCATAACCAGTGCTTCGCAGTGCTTTTTACCAATTAATCCCAATGCACCCGTTACAATAGCCGTTTTGCCTTTTAAAGAAAATAGTTCCATATATTACTTACAGCGCGGCAGCTTTTGGCTTTATATTGTAATTGCTCACCTTGCGGAAAACAGCCTCCAACACTTCGCCTTTTAAATAACTTTTAATATTGCCGCTTAAAATGGCTTCTTTAACAATTGGCAGCACATCGCGGTAAGCTAAAAGTGTATAATCAATATCTTCGGTAGTATGACTGTAACACATGTTATGAAACCCGGCCCAAAGGATACCCCGTTTTATCATTTCCTGCTGCATCAGCGTTTTTAACTCCAGTGCATTGCCCGCTTCAGGGGTAAAGGTTACCATGCTGCGGCAATTAAAACCAATACAGCGGGTATATTGATCCATTCCCATAGCTATGGCCAACTGATTGTAGCCATCCTTTAATAAGGCCCCGTTTTGATCAAGGTATTGTGGTACGTTTTTATCACGAAGTTCATTGATGGTAGCCACACAGGCAGCCAATGATAAAGCCTCGCCGCCAAAAGTAGTATAGCTAAATACTTCCGAATTGAACAGTTCCATCACATCTGCACGACCGGTAAGCAGCGCAATAGGCATCCCATTGGCGCAAGCCTTTGAAAAAACCGCCAGATCGGCCTTTACATTAAAGTATTCCTGTGCTCCGCCTAATGCAACGCGGAAACCTGTCCACATTTCATCAAAAATAAGCAGGGTGCCGTTTTCGCGGCATACTTCGGCTAATTGCTGTAAAAAGCCCGGTTTTGGGGCTTCAAAAATAAAAGGCTCCAGGATCAGCGCTGCAACGGTTTCGTCAAGCGCCGCTTTTATCGATTCAATATCGTTATATTCAAAAGTGTAGGTAAGCTCCTGTATACTTTCGGGAATACCTGCATTGCGACTGGTGATACCGATGTACCAGTCATGCCAGCCATGATAACCACAGCAAAACACTTTATCGCGGCCTGTAAATGCACGGGCAACACGTATAGCTGCCGAGCAAACGTCGGCCCCGGTTTTGGCAATTTTAACAGCTTCGGCATTTGGAATTACCTGTTGTACCAATTCTGATAACTCAACCTCAAGCGGGTGCATTAACGAAAAAGTAATGCCGTCATTTAATTGCGCACTGATGGCTTCATCAACAACAGGGTAGGCATAGCCTAAAGAAACAGGGCCTATGGCCGCGTTAAAATCAATATATTCATTGCCATCGGCATCCCAAACATGCGAGCCTTTACCTTTTACGAGGTATTTTGGCGCCACACCTTTACTAAACTGACCCGGACCTTTGGCCAGCGTTTGTGTAACCGGTTTCTGTACTTTTAAAGCACGTTCAAACAACTTGTCTGACTCACTTATATCGGGATAATTGTTGGTAAGCTGTATTTTATTAGCCATAACGTACATTATTTATTCTGAAAACGCATGTGTTAAAATGGATGGTTGTAAGTGCAGGGTTTGATAGCCTAAT
>NZ_JBFUJG010000340.1:0-1893 GCF_056401495.1 Mucilaginibacter sp. P4_E8 | reverse complement strand
AGCCATAACATTTCACAAAGTAACTGGAAGGGAGGCAAGGGCGATATTTTGAAGGAATATCAAATAGCCTGCAGCCAGCTTGGTATGAAACTGGGTGTTTACTGCTCGCCCTGGGATAGAAATAATCCTCATTATGGCAAACCGGAGTACCTGCAAATTTACCGTGCCCAGTTAAAGGAGCTTTATAGCAATTACGGGCCATTATTTGCCTCATGGCACGATGGCGCTAATGGGGGCGACGGCTATTACGGCGGGGCAAAAGAAACACGGAGCATTGACCGCACCACCTATTACGATTGGGACAATACCTGGGCCATTACCCGTAAAATGCAGCCGGGTGCCTTTATTTTTGGTGATGTAGGGCCCGATGCCCGTTGGGTGGGTAATGAGTTTGGTCACGCGGGCGAAACTTGCTGGGCTACTTATACGCCTCACGCACCGGAGGAAGGTAAAAAACCGGCAAACGGCTATGTTAAATCTGAAGAAGCCACCGAAGGTACACGTAACGGCAAATACTGGATGCCGGCAGAGTGTGATGTACCGTTAAGGCCAGGATGGTTTTACCATGCATCACAAAATCCGCAGGTAAAAACGCCATCAGAGCTGCTTGATCTGTATTACGAAAGTGTTGGTCGCGGGGCCGATCTTGACCTGGGCCKTTCTCCTAATCAAAAAGGCTTGCTTGACCAGGCAGATGTAACTTCGTTAAAAGCCTTTGGAGATCTTTTAAAGCAAACATTTGCTGTTAACCTTGCAAAGGGTGCCAAACTAAAAGCAAGTAATGTGCGTGGAAATAACAACGCTAAATTTGGTCCGCAGTTTTTGTTAGATAACGACCGGTATAGCTATTGGGCTACCGACAACAAGGTAACACAGCCCGAACTTACCCTGAATTTAAGCGGCCTAAAAACATTTAATGTGATCCGTTTGCGCGAAAATATAAAACTGGGCCAGCGCGTTGAATCAATAGCAATAGATGTTATGCTAAACGGGGAGTGGAAAGAAATTGCAACAGCTACCAGCATAGGTGCCAACAGGCTCATCAGGTTGCCCAATAATATCACCGCAAGTAAAGTAAGGCTGCGCATCACCGGGTCGCCGGTTTGCATTGTTCTGAGCGATTTTGGCTTGTATAAAGAACCACTGCACTTAAAAGCCCCGGTGATTATCAGAGAAAAATCAGGCATGGTTCAGCTTAAATCAGATGATAGCCGTTCAGCTATACACTATACGCTGAACGGGGATGATCCTGTTTTAAGTTCGCCCCTTTATAGCCAGCCCTTTGCGCTCCCCGATGGAGGTACGGTTAAGGCCAGGTGCTTTAACGGTGAAAACCTTGCAGGCGATATTAGTACGCAGATATTCGGTGCAAGTAAAAAGGGCTGGAGCATTATACAAGCCCCGGCCGGCACTCATGCCGGGTTTGTAATTGATGAGGACGAGGGTACAAACTGGGATACGCTAAATGCAGGCTTGCCGTTCCCGCAGGAGGCGGCTGTGGATATGGGTAAAACGCAACTCATAAAAGCCTTTACCTATTTGCCCCGGCAGGATCATAAAGTTGCTGGAATTATTGATGAGTACCGCTTTTATACCAGTGATAATGGTAAAGACTGGAAACTTGCCCGGGAAGGGGTGTTTTCAAATATGGAAGCTAATCCGGTTCAGCAACTGGTTATACTAAAAGAACCGGTACAGGCCCGTTATTTTAAATTTACGGCGTTGCATACAAACCATGGAGAAGGAGTATCGGTTGCTGAATTAGGGATTATTAAACAATAGATTTATCTAATAATTTATGGAATACCTGTTTTGCGACAGAACAGGAAATATTCAATAGTAAAATAAAGGGCTTTTTTAAGATTGGCATTGGTGCTGTGAACGATATAATTT
>NZ_JBFUJG010000339.1:0-1910 GCF_056401495.1 Mucilaginibacter sp. P4_E8 | reverse complement strand
AGCCAAAGCAAGGCACAACAGAGATATTAATAAAGCATCAGAACCAGGACTAGATTTGCTTGAGAAATACCTAAAGCAAGGAAGAAACTTAACCGGGCAGCAAAAAGAACGGTTTGCTGGTGATTATCCTCTATCAATCTTAGATGCAGCTATACAAAAGTTATACCCTAGGCTAGGAGCAGTTAGTCCCATTGATTTAGTAAGTAAATATCCGCGCAATCCCCACGTTAATGCCTTGGAAGATATATTACTGAACATTGGACTAGGGCAAATAAGTTTCGTAATACTTAGAAATGCAGCAATTGACTTTGCAGTGAAATTTGGGTTACCACCCATACCACAACAAGTGGTAATACAACCACCTGTTGTGTCCCCATCTATTCCAACTCCATCAACAACTCCAACAGCAGCAGCCTCAACTGTAACTAGCCCGTCCTCAACGCCATATACATCAACAGTCACACCTCCAACACCATCACCAGGAACATCTTCGGTTGCTCCTATAACTCCTAACCCCGGTATACCAGCAGCCGCGATGAACACTCCTAAAAGTGTTATGAATAAGATGAAACTGTTTACCCCTATAGGTGCCAATCGAGATAAAGTTGTAACTCTTAGAGATGAGATATTAAATCTTGATCTGACCAAAACTCCGATTGCGTTTTGTTTTATACTTAGAAGTTTGTTTGAAATATCCGCAAAGGCTTATTGTATTGATAAAAGCATACCTTACGCCAGTAATGGCAAGGATAGAAAATTGATTGATCTTTTAAAAGACGTAGCGAAGGATATAACAGGCAATATACCCACCCACCCTAAGACAAAGGTATTGCATGGGGCATTGACCCAATTAGCAGTACCAGTAGGCATACTTTCTGTAACATCAATGAATGCATTGGTACACAATCCTAGCTTTTCAGTAACATCAACGGATATCTGCGGATTATTTAATAACATATATCCACTGCTTGAGGAAATGAACTAATATAACTGTTTACCAGCAACCATGAACAAAAGCCCATTACGTTATCCCGGCGGAAAACAAAAACTAGCTCCGTTTCTAGTGGAGATACTTGAATTAAATGATCTGATCGGAGGGCATTATATAGAACCTTATGCAGGTGGTGCAGGGGCTGCAATAGAGTTATTAATGTCGGGTGTGGTAAGTAGTATCCATTTAAATGATTCTAGTAGGGCTATATATTCCTTTTGGATGTCAATACTCAATTCTACGGATAAGTTTTGCGAACTAGTTAGGTCGGCATCCCTTACTGTGGATGAGTGGAAAAGACAAAGAGAAATTATAAAAAACCCCGATGATTGTACGGATTTAGAACTTGGTTTTAGTACATTTTATTTAAATAGGTGCAATCGGTCAGGAGTATTAACAGCAGGCTTAATTGGTGGATTAAAGCAAGATGGGAACTGGCGAATGGATGCTAGGTTTTCGCGCAATGATCTTATTCGTAGAATTGAAGCCATTGCTCAATTACACGATTCAATCAGCCTCAGCAACATGGATACCGAAGAATACCTTGCTAAGTGTGTTTATACTATGCCAACAAACACGTTGATTTATTTTGACCCCCCATATTACGAGAAGGCAAGTGGTCTTTACTTAGACTTTTATCGAAAAGACGATCACAAGCGATTGGCAGACATTATACAAACATTAGGTACCCAGAAGTGGGTCCTATCATACGACAATGCCCCACAAATTATTGAACTTTACAGTAACCGAAGAATGTTTACCTATGATTTACAATACACCGCATCAACTGTTTATAAGGGTAAAGAGGTCTTTGTATTTTGTGATGATTTAAAACTTCCAACATATTCAAAGCTGCCATACATCGATATAGCATTAAGAGCTGTTTGCGAGAGAAACGACATTGATCCTGTGTTACAAT
>NZ_JBFUJG010000338.1:0-1917 GCF_056401495.1 Mucilaginibacter sp. P4_E8 | reverse complement strand
AGACACCAACATAAAAATCAAAAAGGTATCTTTGCAGCATTATGAGTAAGCATGGCAGGATCTTAGTGGCAATGAGCGGTGGCGTTGATAGTTCGGTAGCAGCAGTAATGTTGCATGAGCAGGGCTATGAGGTTATTGGTCTTACCATGAAAACCTGGGACTATGCCTCAGCAGGTGGTAGCTCAAAAGAAACAGGATGCTGCAGCCTGGATAGTATTAACGATGCCCGTGCGTTGGCCGTTGGTTATGGCTTCCCCCACTATATATTGGATATCAGGAGCGAATTTGGCGATTTTGTGATCGACAATTTTGTGGATGAGTACCTGGCCGGTCGTACCCCTAACCCATGCGTTTTATGTAATACTCATATTAAATGGGATGCACTTTTAAAACGTGCAGATAAACTGGACTGCGAATTTATAGCTACCGGTCACTATGCCAACATCCGCTTGCAGGATAATGGCCGTTATGTAATATCAAAAGGTAAGGACGAAAATAAAGACCAGTCATACGTGCTTTGGGGTGTATCGCAACAGAATCTGGCACGTACCAAATTCCCTTTAGGCAGTTTCTCTAAACCCGAGATCAGGCAAATGGCCATGGACATGGGCCAGGTTGAACTTGCCGGCAAAAGCGAAAGCTACGAAATATGCTTTGTACCCGACAACGACTACAGAGCCTTTTTAAGACATAAAGTAGGCGATTTGGAAGAACGTGTTGCCGGCGGTAACTTCGTGCTCACAAACGGCACTATAGTGGGCAAACATCAGGGATATCCCTTTTATACCATAGGCCAGCGTAAAGGTTTGGGTATAGCGTTGGGCCAGCCTATGTTTGTTACCAGTATTGACCCGCAAACCAATACCGTAGTTTTGGGTACTGCCGATGAATTGGAACGCAAGCAGGCCTGGGTTAAAAATCTTAACCTGGTTAAATACGCCAATATCAATGAGCCCATTGAGGCCATTACCAAGATACGTTATAAGGATGCAGGCACGCAAAGTACCATTGTACAAATGGGCGAACACATGAAGGTTGATTTTCATCATACCGTATCAGGCATTGCACCGGGGCAATCGGCTGTTTTTTATGAAGGGAATGATCTGCTGGGCGGTGGATTTTTGATGTGAGCCGAGCATCTTAATTCATTTCAGTATGGCTGAACATCATTATATTCCAGAATTCTACCTTAAAGGTTTTACATCAGCCGATACAGAAACATTTTATATCTATGATATAAAGAAAGGACGGTTAAAATCGAAACCGCACACAGCGGGGAGTCATTTTTTTGATATTAACAGAAATACAGTTACTCACGATGGGTTAGATACTGATTTGCCTGAAAAACTTTATGGTTTGTTTGAAAATGATGAGGCCAAGCTATTTAAGAGATTAAAGAATGAAAACAAGCCTCTTTTAGATTATCAAGACATGTTAATATTGTGTCGTTTTCTGGCTGTATTATACATTCGTTTACCTGCTTTCGATAAATTATACGAGTATTACTACGCAACTAACGATTTGCAAACTTTGGGTATTTCACTTAGAAACCAATATGGAAATGATGCTCCGAAAGAGATTACGGATGAGATTAGAAATACGGAGCTTTTAAAAGCTGGATTTAGAAGCTCTTTAGGCCTAAATTTATTATATAATACTGCTATTAAAGATGATTTTAAGAACTGGTTCATTTTGMCAACAAAGAAACCAAGCTTAATATCTGATAACCCGATTTTTTCGAAAAAAGATCAAAGTCTATAAATTTCATGAATAATTCTTTTTGTATACCCCTTACAAAAAATTTGAAACTTGTAAAGACTGAAAAACCTATTGCTAACCCTGATTATGACGCAGTAAGAAGTCATCTAAGTCTATTGATAGATATCTGTACTTTTAATCAAGCAGAAGCCTATGTGG
>NZ_JBFUJG010000337.1:0-1917 GCF_056401495.1 Mucilaginibacter sp. P4_E8 | reverse complement strand
TATTAAAGCTTTTAATCAACATAAGTTATATGCGGTAATGATTTCACCGCAGTTTTGTTTATACAATTTATGCAAAAAAAATGAGTTACAGCTTAAAATATAGGCCTGATCAAAAATTGTGTAATAGTGTGTAGCCTGTGTATGGGAATTTTTTTTATTTGGTTTGTTCCTCTAATTAGTAATTAAATAAGTAAATAATACGCCTGCTAACATTTATACAATCAAGCAGTAACGCCCTCGGGCGCACGCCTTTATCTTTCAGTAGTTAAGACAAGCTTTTTGATACGTGACCCTGCCATTCCAGAACCTGAATACCAAAATTTAGCAATGTAATATCACCTTTAAGGAAACATATTCGTAAATTTCATCTACATTTTTTGTAGTTCATCTACAAAATTTCACGCATTATTCTATAATCCATTACTTAGTAAAATGCAGTATACCATAGCCTCCAACACCCAAAAAGCCATAGCAAAAAAAAGCACATGGATATACCTTGTGTACTGGGTTATTGTTACCGCTATTTTTTTGTATGACAGAACTTACCTTATTGTAAAAGCCGGCTTGCCCAGTTTTTTTATGTGTTCAATAGTAAGGATGGGTTTATTGATCGCGCTTGCCTGGGCTAATATTCATTGGCTTATACCGCGTTACCTTTTGCTTAAAAAATATGCAAGTTATTTTGGCCTGGTTATTCTGCTCATTATAGCCTACCTGTTTGTACAGAGTTTATACGATTATTATTTATTTGGATTTGTGCTGGGGCCAAACAGAAACGCAAACTTTTCGTTTTCCCTTATCTATAATTTCACCCATACCGCGTTGTACCTATTGTTAATAATAGCACTTAAATTCAGTATTGACTGGTATGAGCAAAAAAAGTTACTACAGGAAATGCGGGTAGAAAAACTACAGGCCGAAGTCAATTATCTCCGCTCGCAGGTAAACCCACATTTTTTATTCAACGCGCTGAACAACCTGTACGCTTTAACCATACAAAAATCAGATAAGGCGCCCGATATTGTATTAAAACTGTCTGAGCTTATGGATTATATGCTGCATGAAAGTGATGAAGCATATGTACCCCTTGAAAAGGAGATCAGGTATCTTGACAACTATCTGGAGCTGGAAAAGCTAAGGCAGGGCAATCATGCCGACATCAGGTTAACTGTTAACGGCGATGCCGGTAAGTACCTCATACCACCATTTTTAATATTACCCCTGGTAGAAAACGCTTTTAAGCATGGTATAAGCAGGGCCGTTCATAATGCTTATTTGCATATCAGCATCCGCATAAACCAATCGCTTGAAGTTGTTATAGAGAATAATAAACTCAATTTTCATCAGCGTAATAAAAATGGCGGTATTGGCCTTTTGAACCTTAAAAAGAGGCTGGAGCTATTATATCCAGACAATCATGTATTGGAGATCACAGATCAACCCGACTATTATCATGTATTACTAAAAATAAACCAGCCATGTTAAACTGTGTTATCATTGATGATGAGCCTCTTGCCAGGGAGGTGCTGACCGGTTATCTGGAACGGGTAGATTATACCAAACTGGCAGGTAATTTCAGTAATGCATTTGATGCCCTGCAATTTTTGAAAAGCAATACAGCCGATGTTTTATTTTTAGATATTGAGATGCCCGAAATGAATGGGATTGACTTTTTAAGATCATTGCCCCAGCCACCGATCACCGTTTTTACCACGGCCTTTCGCGATTACGCTTTTGAAGGATTTGAATTAGGGGTTATTGATTTTTTGTTAAAGCCTATCTCCCGCAGCCGCTTCTTGCTCTCGCTCGAAAAAATAAGAGAATTTCTTGCTTTGAAAACAGAAGGTGCCAATCTCGAAATTGACCATGATACCCCTGGGTTTATTTTTGTTAAGAGCGGCGTGCGCAGGATAAAGC
>NZ_JBFUJG010000336.1:0-1928 GCF_056401495.1 Mucilaginibacter sp. P4_E8 | reverse complement strand
GGCATATATTTGTTAAATATTAAACAATATAGCAAATTGATTGAAATTTTAAAAAAAAGACTACCTTTAAGGGATTTATTAAATATGTCTGCCACAGATAATTGCCATATATGTACGTCAACCTATTTTGTCATAGGACCGGCAATGCTTTTATTCAATTCTTTATATAGTGCTTCTAAATCTATTCTTATAAAAAACTGATTTTAAATGAAAACTGATTTTAAACATAATTTTGCAGGGTATTTTTTCTTTTACTACCGGGTACTGGGCTTAAAATTACTATTTGACATATTTTTAAGTGTTGCAGTAAGTTTCCTGGATGGTTTTAGTTTGGCCATGTTTATTCCGTTAATACAGTCAATGGATAGTACGGGTCATTTAGAGAACAATAAATCAATGGGGAAACTTCATTTTTTTACCGACTCGTTTAACTATTTGTCAATACCATTAAACATTTATACCGTATTAGTAGCTTTAGCAGTGTTATTTGCTATAAAGGGAGCCGTTAAATTTGGTCAATTAGTTTCTCAAACTAATCTGAAGCAGGTATTTATGAAAAAGGCCCGTTATGAGCTTACCAATGGCTTACAGCAATTAAGTTATGAAAGCTTTTTAAAATTAGATGCCGGAAAAGTACATAATATAGTTACTACGGAGGTTTCGAAATTGCTGACCGCCATAACACAGTATTTACTATCAATAAGTGGTGTTGCTATGTTAATTACCTACGTGGCAATGGCTTTTTTAGCCAACTGGCAATTCGCATTTCTTGTTGTTGTCGGATCGGCGCTTTCCAATCTGCTATTCCRTAAGATATTTCAAATGGTAAAAAAGGCATCTATCAGCATATCAAACAAAGGAAATGTTTTTAACTCCTATTTGATTGAGGCTATACACTACTTTAAGTATTTAAAAGCTACCAATAACTTTAGAGGTTTTTCTAAAAAAATAAAACTTTTAATTGACGAAACTGAAAGCCTGAACAAAAAAATTGGTTATCTGCAGGCCGTAACTACCAGTATAAGGGAACCTTTGGTAATGGTAATTGTAATTATCGTTATCATAGTTCAGATTAAATGGATGGGCGGCGGTCTTGGTTCCATCATTCTCAGCTTACTTTTATTTTACAGAGGTTTATCCTTTTTAATGATGTTCCAGGCTTCGTGGCAAAGCTTTATGCAAAATGTTGGCGCTATTGACCTTGTGTTCCATTTAACCAATGAGATGCATCAAAATAAGGAAGTACAAAGTGATGTTGAGCTTCATGGTTTTAAAGAGGGCATTGTTACGCAGGACCTGAGCTTTAATTTTGGAGATAATAAGGTTTTACAGAACCTCAACATTGTTATTGAGAAAAACAAAACCATTGCCCTTGTAGGCGAGAGCGGCTCAGGTAAAACTACACTTGCAAATGTTATTACAGCCTTACTTAAGCCCGCTTCAGGTAATTTGCTCATAGATGGCGTACCTATATCAAATTACAATCTTGATAGTTACAGAAACCGCATAGGTTATATATCGCAGGAAGCAGTTATTTTTAGAGATGACATCTATAACAACATCACCTTTTGGGCTGAGCCTACTGAGGAAAATATGAAACGTTTCTGGAATGTTATTGAAATGGCTTCATTAACCAATTTCTTAGATAGCCTGCCAGAAAAAGAGAAAACAAGTTTAGGCGACAACGGTATGTTAATATCCGGCGGACAAAAACAAAGGATATCCATTGCAAGGGAGTTGTTCAAGGCTACTGATATTTTGATTTTAGATGAAGCTACCTCGGCTCTTGATTCTGAAACTGAATTGTTTATACAGCAAAATATAGAAAAGCTACATGGTACTTACACCATGGTTATTATTGCTCACAGATTGTCAACCATCAGAAATGTTGACAATATTTATATGCTTGACCGCGGTAAGGTTACAGC